>CANGZG010000105.1 GCA_947458415.1 Comamonadaceae bacterium
CCATGTCGCGGAAATTGCGCTCGGCGTCTGCAGATTCAGAGACGTTTTCAGTGAAGGTGGTTTTGACTTTGTCACCGAACTCAGCTTCGATGGCCTTGCGGGCGTTGTCGTGAGCGAATGTCCAGCCGCCGTCACCGACAGGGCCCACATAAGCGAAAGCAATTTTCAGAGGTTCGGCCTTGGGGGCTTCAGCTGCGGGAGCGGGTTTCGGCTCCTCTTTTTTGCCGCAACCGACCACGAGGGCTGCAGCCACGACACCCAAAGCAGCGGCACGAAACCAGGTGCGTTTGTGAAAATCAGTCATATCCATCCTTTAGAAAAATCGCAAGAGTTGGGGTTAACGAGAAAAAACGCATTATGACCTTGATTGACGGGGGTTTTCCCGCGTGCAGGGGCCAAAAGCACAAAACTCTCAGGGATTTCACGCATACCCGCTGAATTCAGCCAGTGACGCCCCGTTTCAGGGCGTTTCTGCAGGCAATTGGTGCGTGTTGGTGGTCATGCGCCAGGATAAAACGGCTTGCCCAAAGACGCTGGCATGTTCACCCGAATCCATTGGGGGTTTCTTGAAATCAACGCCAGCACCACGATGGTGGCGACATAAGGCAACATGCTCAGAAACTGGCTGGGCACCTCGACACCGGAAGCCTGCAAATGAAATTGCAGCATGGTCACTCCCCCAAACAAATACGCACCCAACAAAATGCGGGCTGGCCGCCAAGTGGCAAACGTGGTGAGTGCCAACGCAATCCAACCTTTGCCAGCGATCATGCCCTCGACCCACAGCGGCGTGTAAATCACTGAAATGTAGGCGCCTGCCAAACCACACAAAGCGCCACCGCAGACCACCGCCGCCAGACGAATGCCACGCACCGGATAACCCAACGCATGTGCAGATTGCGGCGACTCGCCCACCGCACGCAACACCAAACCGGCGCGGCTGCGTTGCAAAAACCAAATCAACGCCAAGGTCAGGCCCAGCGCCAAATACACCATGGGATGGTGACGAAACAACGCTGTTCCCACCACTGGCAAGTCAGCCAAATACGGCACCTCGTAACTCAAACGCTCAGGCAATTTGGCTTGCACATAACCGGTTCCCACAAACGCGGAGAAGCCCACACCAAACAAACTCAAGGCCAATCCGGTGGCGTACTGGTTGGTGTTCAAGCCAATCACCAAGGCGCCAAAGAACAGCGACAACAACGCGCCCGCGCCCATGCCTGCCAAAAAACCCAAGAGATCGCTGCCGGTGTTCACCACCGTGGCATAGCCCGCGATCGCGGCACACAACATCATGCCCTCGGCACCCAAATTGACGATGCCCGCTTTTTCGTTGATCAACAAACCCAAAGCCGCGATGGCCAACACCGTGCCAGCGCTGAGCGTGGCGGCAATCAACAATGCATAGGTTTCCATCACGCAAGCCCCTTGGTGTTCGCACTGCGCCAACGCAGTCGGTAATTCATCAGCACATCGCAGGCCAGCAAACAAAACAACAGCAAGCCTTGAAACACACCGGTCAGCGATTTGGGCAAACCCAACCGTGATTGGGCCAATTCACCACCGATATAAAACATGCTCATCAAAATCGCAGAAAACACCATGCCCACAGGATGCAAGCGCCCGACAAACGCCACGATGATGGCGGCGAAGCCATAGCCCACCGGCACATAAGGTGTGAGTTGTCCAATCGGTCCGGCAACCTCGAGTGCACCGGCCAAGCCCGCACAGGCCCCCGACACCAAGAGCGCCACCCAAATGGCGCGGCGCGAAGAAAACCCGGCGTAGCGCGCTGCGGCGGGCGACAGCCCGCCAATTTGTTGCGCCCAACCTGCACGGGTACGGAACATGAACACCCACAGCGCCAACACACCCGCCAAGGCCATCAATGCACCCAAGTTGACCCGCGAGCCCTTGAACAAGCGCGGTACTTGTGTGGCCGCTTCAAAGGTTTTGGTTTGGGGAAAGTTGTAACCCAGCGGGTCTTTCCAAGGGCCGTAAACCAAATAACCCAACACCATGATGGCGACATACACCAGCATCAAACTGACCAAAATTTCATTCGCATGGAAACGGTCACGCAACCAAGCCGCCAGCCCCGCCCAGCACATGCCTCCTACCAAACCAGCCAACAAAACAGGCACAAAAAACCAACCACCGCTGGTTTTGTCTGCCAGCAATGCCACGCCGGTGGCGAACACCGCCCCCATCACGTATTGACCCTCTGCGCCGATGTTCCAGACATTGGAGCGAAAGCACAACGCCAGCCCCAAGGCAATCAACAACAAGGGCGTGGCCTTGACCACCAATTCACCCAAGGCATAGCCACTGCGGATCGGCTCCCAAAAAAACACCTGCAAACCTTTGACCGGGTCTTTGCCCAAGGCCAAAAACAACATCACCCCCAAGATGACGGTCAACACCAACGCCAACAAAGGCGAGGCGATGCGCCAAAACGAGGACGGTTCGGGTCGGGCTTCAAGTTTCCACACGTCAATGCACCTTCTCTTGTTCATCTGTCCACAGACCGCTCATCCAGCTGCCAATCTGGGCCACGGTGGCCTCGGCGCGCGACAACGAGGGCGACAGTCGCCCTTGCGCCATCACATGCATGCGGTCACACAGTTCAAACAGTTCATCGAGTTCTTCGCTGACCACCAAGACCGCGCATCCGGCGTCGCGCAAAGCCATCAAAGCGGCGCGAATTTGCGCTGCTGCACCGACATCGACGCCCCACGTGGGCTGCGACACGATCAGCAAACGGGGAGCCGCATCGATTTCGCGTCCCACGATGAACTTTTGCAAATTGCCACCGGACAAGGATTGGGCTGCTGCCTGCGGGCCACCCGCCTTGACTTGGTATTTGGCGATGATGGCGCCGGCTTGCGCGGCCAACGCCGACATGTTCACCCAACCCGTTGCGCTCACTGCTTCGCTGCGGGTGAGCAACAGGTTGTGCGCCAGGCTCAAGGTCGGCACCGCTCCGCGCCCGAGCCGTTCGTCTGGCACAAAATGCAAACCCAACGCGCGTCGCTGCGCCGGGTCACGCTGGCCCACCGACTGCCCAGACATGCGAATGCTGTCGGGCTTGGCGCGCACATCTTCGCCGCTCAACGCATAGAGCAACTCGCGTTGACCATTGCCCGACACACCTGCGATGCCCACGATTTCACCTTGGTGCACTTGCAAATCCAAGGCATCCAAATGGGTGCCAAACGGGTCTTGTCGCGCCAGGCTGAGTTGCCGCACCTCCAAGACCAATTCGCCCCGCTGCCGCTGGCTGTGTACCAATGCAGGCGGCTCACTGCCAATCATCATTTGACTCAGCGATGCATTGGTTTCTTCACGCGGGTCACACTCGCCGCTGACACGCCCTGCACGCAACACGGTGCAATGCGTGCACAGGGCGCGGATCTCGTGCAATTTGTGGCTGATGTACAAAATGCTGCACCCTTCGGCAACCAATTGACGCAACACCGCAAACAATTTGTCAACCGCTTGCGGCGTGAGCACCGAAGTCGGTTCATCCAAAATCAGCAAACGCGGTTCACACAACAACGCGCGAATGATTTCAACCCGTTGCATTTCACCCACGCTCAAGGTGTGAACCGGGCGCTCGGGCTCCAAGTCCAAACCATAAGCCGCAGCCTTGTCGCGAATACGGCGACTGACCTCGGCCAGCGACAAAGATTTGTCCAGACCCAACCAGACGTTTTGCGCCACCGTCAAGGTGTCAAACAAACTGAAATGTTGGAACACCATGCTGATGCCCAATTGGCGCGCTTGCTGCGGGTTGCGGATGTGCACCGACTTGCCTTGGAATCGGATGTCACCTTGATCGGGTTGCACCGCGCCATAAATGATTTTCATCAAGGTCGATTTGCCAGCGCCGTTTTCACCCAAGATGGCATGAATTTGTCCGGGCATGACTTGCAAAGTAATGCGGTCATTGGCCAACACTGCCGGGTATTGTTTGCTGATGCCGCGCAGTTCTAACAAGGCTTCATGGCTCATGGGGCTTTTCCATTCGTGCGTTCCGGTGCAACAATAGCTCGTAAACATCTTTGCAGAGTTGGCATGACTTTCCCCAAACTGGATTTGATTCACCGTCACCGGCGCCATTCGCTGGTCAATGTACCACCGGCCCGCACCTTGCTTGACGTCTTGCGCGAAGAGTTGCGCGCCACCGACACCAAAGAAGGATGCGCCAGCGGCGACTGCGGCGCCTGCACCGTGGTGTTGTCCAAAGCCGATGGCAGCCACGCGCACACCGTCAACAGTTGCATCCGCATGGCTCACTCTGCACATGGCTTGAAAGTCACCACGGCGGCAGACCTGTCGGTGAATGGACAACTGCATCCTGTGCAACAAGCGTTGGTAGACCATCATGCCTCACAGTGCGGCTTTTGCACACCGGGATTTGTCATGAGTTTGTACGATTTGTACCAACGCGCCAACGGCAGACCGGTCACCCGCGACGAAGCCTTGGAAGCGATCTCTGGCAACCTGTGCCGTTGTACCGGGTACCGCCCGATCATTGATGCCGCATGCGCCATGCACACCTACCCTCGCCCTGCGTCACCCCCTACACTCCCCGCGCAAACCGATGACCGCGATCCGCTGAACCCTCACTACGCCTTGCCGACCCAGTTGACACAACTGTTGCGCTTGCGTGCCACACACCCCGAAGCGCAACTGATGGCGGGCGGCACCGACGCGGGCTTGTGGGTCACGCAACAACATCGCAGGTTCCAGCAAGTGATTGACCTCACGCGCGTCAACGAGTTGTTGCAGATCGAAAACTACCCGCACCATTTGGCCATCGGTGCGGCGGTGAATTTGCATGACGCATTCGCCGCCTTGGCGCAAGAACGTCCCTCAGTGGCGCATTTTGCTGAACGCTTTGCAGGACGCCCAGTGCGTCAGTCAGGCACGCTGGGGGGCAATGTCGCCAACGGTTCGCCGATCGGGGACAGCATGCCGCTGTTGATCGCCTTGGGTGCGCAAGTGGTGTTGATGGCTGAGCGCAAAGGCCGTGTGGTGAGCCGGCACCTGCCTTTGGAACATTTTTACATCGGTTATCGACAAACGGCATTGCAAGCAGACGAGGTCTTGTGTTGGATCGTGGTGCCCAAGCCATTGGCGGGCGAGCAATTGGTGCATTACAAAGTGTCCAAGCGATGGGAAGACGACATTTCAGCGGTCTGCCTGGCCATGCAATACCACTTGAACAACGGCGTGGTGCAATCAGTGCGCATCGCGGCGGGCGGTGTGGCCGCCACGCCTGTGCGCGCCCACCAGACCGAGGCCGTGCTTGCCGGACAAGTTTGGAATGCATCGGCCATCGCCAAAGCGCAAGACAGCATGGACCAGGAGTTCTCGCCCATCAGCGACATGCGCGCCAGCGCCAGCTATCGCCGACTGGTATTGCGCCAATTGCTGCAACGCGCATGGCTGCAACAGCAAGGTCATCCCATGACCCAACTGGAAGACTTGGCATGAACCGATCTGCCCCCCATGAAAGTGCACATTTGCATGTGCAAGGCTTGGCCACCTACATCGATGACCTGCCTTTGACCGAAGGCACGCTGCATGCCGCGCCGATCTTGAGCACCGTGGCCAGCGGTGTCATCGAATCGTTGGACACCAGCGCTGCGCTCAAAGCGGATGGTGTGCGTGCCGTGGTCACCACCGATGACATTCCCGGTGACCGTTTGCTATCGACATTTGTGCACGATGAGCCGGTGTTTGCCCACCAACGGGTTGACCACCTGGGACAAGTACTGGGCTTGGTGGTGGCTGACTCCCACATCCAAGCGCGCGCGGCTGCAAGCAACACCGTGCTCAAGGTGCGAACCGAACCAGTGCTGTTGAACGCCCGCGAATCGGCTGCACAAGAAGCCACCGTGTTGCCTAGCGTGCGAGTTCAACGCGGAAACGCGGCCCGCGCCATGGAGGACGCACCTCACCAACTCAGCGGACAACTCGACATCGGCGGCCAAGAGCACTATTACTTGGAAACCCAAATCGCTTATGCGATTCCCCAAGACAACGGCGAATGGTTGATCCACAGCAGCACCCAACATCCGGGCGAAGTACAGCATTGGGTGGCGCATGCGCTGCATGTCCCGATGCACTCGGTGCGCGTGGTGTGTCGTCGCATGGGCGGTGGGTTTGGTGGCAAAGAAACCCAAGCCGGACACTTGGCGGTATGGGCTGCTTTGGCCGCCCAAAAAACCGGTCGCCCCGTGAAGATGCGTTTGTCGCGTGAAGACGACTTTTTGGTCACCGGCAAACGCCATCCCTTCAGCCACGACTACACCGCAGGGTTCGACGACAAAGGGGTGTTGCTGGGCTTGCAATCCACCCAATGGGCGCATTGTGGTTTCAGCGCCGACTTGAGCGGACCGGTCGCAGACCGCGCCGTGTTTCACACCGACAACGCGTATTTTTTGTCAGATGTCGACATCGTTTCGCACCGGAGCAAACTCAACACGCAAAGCCACACCGCGTTCAGAGGTTTTGGTGGACCGCAAGGCATGATGTTGATTGAAAAGGTGATGGGCGACATGGCCCGGCACTTGCAAACAGACGCGCTGGATGTCCGCTTGGCCAACTTGTATGGCGACGAACCACGCCACACCACGCCGTATGGCATGGCTGTCGAACACAACATCTTGCCGCAGTTAATGCGTCAGTTGGCCGACGATGCGCAGTACCGCCAGCGACGCGAACAAATCGCGCAGTGGAACGCTGGCAACCCCGTGATCAAAAAAGGATTGGCCCTCACCCCTGTGAAATTTGGCATCAGTTTCACCGCGACGCAATTCAACCAAGCCGGTGCCTTGGTATCGGTGTACACCGATGGCAGCGTGCGCATCAACCACGGCGGCACCGAGATGGGGCAAGGCCTGCACACCAAAGTCTGCGCCATTGTTGCCAGTGTGTTTGGTTTGCCAGTGGACCAAGTGCGTATCAGCAGCAGCGACACCGACAAGATCGCCAATGCCAGCGCCACTGCAGCTTCCAGCGGCACCGATTTGAACGGGCGCGCCGCAGAACGCGCTGCATTGCAAGTCAAACACCACCTCGCCGAGTGCTTGGCCAAGGCAGACGCATGTGAACCGCACCAAGTGGTGTTTCGCCAAGGCGAGGTCATCACCCCCCGACAACAACGACGTTTTGTGCAAGCCGTGCAGTTTGCTTACAGCCAACGCGTTCAATTGTGGAGCGATGGTTTTTATGCCACCCCCAAAATCCACTACGACCGCGCCACCTTGAGTGGTCGCCCTTTTTACTATTTCGCTTATGGCGCCGCGTGCAGCGAAGTGGCGATCGACACCTTGACCGGCGAACACCAATTGCTGCGCGTGGACATCTTGCATGACGTGGGTCAATCGCTCAACCCGGCAATTGACATCGGGCAAATCGAAGGCGGGTTTGTGCAAGGCTTGGGCTGGTTGACCACCGAAGAATTGGTCTGGGACTCACACGGCAAATTGCTGACGCGTGGCGCAAGTACCTACAAAATCCCAACCGCGGCTGACATTCCCGCCGCGTTTCACATCCAACTTTGGCACGAAGCCAACCCAGAGGACAACATCGGTGGCAGCAAAGCCGTGGGCGAGCCGCCGTTCATGTTGGCCATCAGCGTCTATGAAGCACTGCGAGACGCCGTGGGTCAGGCCATCGGCGGTCACCAACCGGTGCATCTGGACGCACCGGTGACCCCGGAACGCGTGTTGATGGCGTTGAACGCCCATCGATGAATTCAACGCATTGTTTTTGAACACACCCTTCAACGCACACGACATGCCAGCCGTTTCTGATTCACACGCTTACCGCGCCAGTCTTTTGTGGTTTCCTGACAGCCACAGCGACCGCATCCATTTCGAGTCTGACGGACTGCTGGTCACTGAACGTGGTGAAGATGGCATGGCACGTATCAAAGCGATCGGTTCATACACCAGTTTGTACCCTCAGTACATCCGCTTGCCTTTGACCGATTGGCGTGGTCGTTGGATTGCACCGGGTTTTGTAGACACGCACATTCATTACGCACAAACCGATGTCATCGGCTCGCCCGCAGACGGTTTATTGCCTTGGTTA
>CANGZG010000106.1 GCA_947458415.1 Comamonadaceae bacterium
ACGTTCAGTGTCCTGGGGTTCAACCGTCAAACCTGTCACCCGTGTCAAGGCAATTTCAGTTTGGGTAACCGTTCTTTGGCTGCTTCAGCCGCTTCAGACGTTGGGTATTGTTCAATCAAATCTTCCAATGTTTTTTTAGCTTCTAACGGAAGTTTCAATTCGATTTGAGAATTCGCTAGCGTCAACAGGGCTTCAGGAAATTTGGCGTGTCCTTCGTTCATCGTCACAAAAGCTTTGAGTTGATTGGCCGCATCAACATATTCGCGCTTGACGTATTTGGCGCTGGCCAACCAAAACAATGCACTTTGGCGAAAGCCTGTTTCGGGGTATTTGCGCAGAAAGGTGGAAAACGAATTGATGGCGCCGGCAAACTCGCCTTTGCGAAACGTTGCCAACGCCAATTCAAAGTCCTTCTTTTCAATCGGATCAACTTGAAATTCCAAGCCATCCATTTGAACAGCCAACGGCTCTAATTTAGAAAACCGCTGGTCTTGTTTGGCCAGGCGCTCTTCCAAGCTTGTGATCGCTTCTTTATGGCTTTTCTTGAGCAACGTAATTTCACGTTGCAACTGGTCTTTTTCGCCACGCAATTCAGACAAGGACTGTTTGAGTCCATCAAGTTGAGCCTGCAATTGCAACATGCCCTGTTGAAGCCTTGAAGCCTCAACTTGCATGTCGCGCACTGCTTGCTCACGCAGTGATTGCTGAGACTTGACAACAGCATCTATCGATCGTTGCAACGAAGCTTCGCTTGACTGCTGAGCTTGGCGGAGGTTTTCTACCCGTTGGCGCAAATCCAATATGGCCCTGCGCGCTTCGTCATCTTCAAATACGGCAGCTTGCACGCTGCCAGCCATCCACAGCGTGAAACAAGCCAGTCGCAAATGGCTTGGGACAATCATTTGTTATAAAAGAATTCAGCGCGACGGTTTTTAGAAAATGCGGATTCTTCGCTGCCTTGAGCGGCAGGCTTTTCTTCACCAAAGCTCACGGTTTCGATTTGGGCAGCATTCACACCCAACAAGGACAGGCTTTGACGAACAGCATCTGCGCGCTTTTGGCCCAAAGCCAAGTTGTATTCGCGACCGCCGCGCTCATCGGTATGGCCTTCAAGCGAAAGCTTGGCACGGGCATTGGATTTCAAAAATTGGGCATGGGCTTCGATGGTCGCCTGGAATTCAGGCTTGACAGTGAAACTGTCGTAATCGAAGTAAACAACTTTGTCGACATTCGCTGGGCCGGCAGATGTGTTCTCGTTACCCAAGGAGTTGACGGGTTCAACCGTGGATGTAGGTTGTTGAACTTGTTGGCTGGATGAAGAGGATGAAGCGCTGATATCGGACATGCCAGAGCCTGAAGACCCGTTTGAGACGCTGGAAGCTTTTTTATCTACAACTGGTACCTCGTTGAGTTTCACGCCTGATGCGCAGGCAGTCAAAAGAAGTGCCAGTAAAAAAGAGATAAATGTTTTATTCACGAAAGTGCTCCGATGTTCATGGTTTCAAAAAAGGTCCCCAATGGGGTTCTCGTATCGTTGATGTCTGCCCAGACAATTTGGCGTTGATTTTGCCATCCAACGTGGTGGTCATCAGGGTTTCCTTACCTTGCACTTGAGTCGCGTACAAAATAAGTTTGCCGTTCGGCGCAAAACTGGGTTTTTCATCATGGTTGGTTTCTGTCAAAGTGGTTACTTTGTCAGTAGCAAGGTCCATGAGTTGGAGTTTAAAGGAAGCGCCATTGCGCGATATGTATGCTAACCACTTGCCATCGGCACTTAATGTAGGCGAAATGTTGTAGTTGCCCGTGAACGTCACGCGTTGAACCGGGCCGCCAGAAGAAGGGATGCGGTAAATTTGGGGAGAACCGCCACGGTCACTGACAAAATAAATCGCACTGCCATCCGGTGTGAATACCGGTTCAGTGTCGATGCCACTCGATTGGGTAATGCGTCTGGCTTCGCCTCCCTTGGCATCAATGATGAAAATTTGCGAACCGCCTTCTTTGGTCAATGTGACCGCCAGCGTCTTTCCATCAGGCGACCAAGCAGGCGCGCTGTTAGACCCTCTGAAATTGGCAAGCACACGGCGCTTGCCTGTACTGACGTCGTGAACATACACCACAGGTTTGCGTGCTTCAAAAGACACATATGCCAGTTCATTGCCGTTGGGCGACCAACTCGGCGAAATGATCGGTTCGGGACTGGTGAGGGCAGCTTGTGCGTTTTCGTCGTCCGCATCAGACACCCACAACATGTGGCGATTCGCATGCTTGGTGATGTAAGTGATGCGGGTTGAAAAAATGCCTTTGTCTCCGGTCATTTTTTCGTAAACCTGATCAGCGATTCTGTGCGCAACCAACCGCAAATCCGGCGTGAATGCCACGAAACTTTGGCCGCCAAGGTCTTGGTTTCTGACGGTGTCCCACAAACGATAACGGATGTCAAAGCGACCATCCGCCAGTCGGGTCACGCTGCCAGTCAACAAACCATCGATGTTTTTGGACTTGACGGCAACAAAATCAGGGCGGGTGTTTTCATCAATGACCATGCCGGGCTTGGAGGTTTTGAATTGACCACTTCTGTCCAAATCAGCAGCAATGATTTGAGTGATTCGTTGCGGCGCCAAATCACCACCTTTGAACTCGGAAATTCCAATCGGAATTTGGGTGATGCCGACACCTGAGATTTCAACTTTGAATTCTGCGTGTGCCACATTGACCACACCAAAAAGCAGCCCCCAAAGGGCAGTAAGAGCAAAGGCGAATCGGGTCATATTGAATCGTGGTGATGAACTCTACACATTGTAACCGTGCAAGCGTCGCGCAAGGGTGATAATCACACTCTGAGAATTGTTATCCAACCCATGCACCGCCCACCACATTTTCTGCAACGTCTGCTGACCTGCATTCGACTCTTTCAATATCCCGGGTATGCATGGGTCACTGCGGTGATTTGCATGGTGTTGGTGGCGCTTTGTGAGCCCATGGTTCCAGCTTTGCTGCAACCCTTGCTTGACAAGGGTTTTCAGCAAAACAGTTTTCCCATTTGGTTGGTGCCGGTCGCGCTGATCGGTTTATTCGGCATCCGCGGCATGGGCATGTTCGTTGGGCATGTGGCCATTGCCAAGATCACACAAACCGGTTTGTTGGCTCTGCGCATGCAAATGTTCAACCGATTGCAAGACGCGGCCCTGCCCTTGTTCCGTCAACAAAATGCCAGTGCCATTGGCAACACCTTGGTATTCGAGGTCCAGGTGGGCGCCCAAACATTGGTCAATTCTGTGATCGGCACAGTGCGCGACAGTTTGACCTTGATTGCTTTGATCGGCTATTTGCTCTACCTGAATTGGAAACTGAGTTTGATCGTGGCCTTGCTCATTCCTTCTGTGGCTTGGTTGATGAAAGTATTGAGCAAACGACTCTACGCTTTGGTCAGGCACTCACAACAAGCCACCGATCAACTTTCTTACGCGGTTGAAGAAACCGCCTTGGCGCACCGCGAAATTCGTTTGCACGAAGCACAAGGCATGCAAACACAGCGGTTTGAAGGTTTGGGCAAAGCCATGTCCAGACTGGCGATCAAAACCGCGGTCGCCAACTCGGGTATCACGCCGTTGACCCAATTGTTCTCTGCCATCGCCTTGTCTGCGGTGATCAGCGTGGCCTTGCTACAAAGCCAAGACAGCCACATGAGCGTGGGCGGGTTTGCCGCATTTGTCACAGGCATGTTGATGCTGGCCAACCCAATCAAACATTTGTCAGAAGTGGCAGGGCCCATGACACGGGGCATTGCTGCGCTTGAGCGCGCCTTGGAATTGGTTCACGCCACGCCGGTTGAAAGCAGTGGTCAGCACCGCAGTGAGCGTGCCAGCGGGCACTTGCAACTGCAACAAGTGTCTGTGCGTTACCAAGCCGATTTGCCTTTTGCCTTGGACAGCATTGACTTGGAGATTCACCCGGGGGAAACGGTCGCTTTGGTGGGCAGTTCGGGCTCCGGAAAAACCAGCTTGGCCAATTTGTTGCCTCGGTTTGTGGACCTGACCAGCGGTGAGATTTTGTTGGATGGTGTGTCACTGCCGCACTGGGACTTGCGTAACCTGCGTCGTCAGTTCGCCATGGTCAGCCAAACGGTGGTGGTTCTGAATGACAGCCTGGCAGCCAATGTGGCCTTGGGCCAAATACCCGATCGAGACAAGGTGGTTGAATGTTTGCTGGCAGCGAATTTAGGCGACTATTTGCAAACCTTGCCCCAACACATTGACACGTTGGTTGGTCACAATGCTTCTACTTTGTCAGGCGGACAGCGCCAGCGTTTGGCCATCGCCAGGGCCATGTACAAGGACGCGCCGATTTTGATACTGGATGAAGCCACCTCCGCCTTGGACAACGAATCCGAGCGCATGGTTCAAGATGCTTTGCAAACATTGCAAATGGGCAGGACCACATTGGTGATTGCCCACCGTTTATCGACCATTGAATCCGCCGATCGCATCGTGGTGATGGACTCAGGCAAGATCATCGAGGTGGGCAACCATTCCGCATTGATGCAACGCAATGGCGTGTACGCTTCGATGTTCAGGCTGGGCAGTTCAGGGCACTTGTCGCACGCATGATGTGGGTTGAACAACTGTTCACAACAACACAATATTGAACTGTTCAGCATCTACGCCAAATTCGGCTTGCAACGAGATCGGTTTTCCAATGAATTCGCTCAAACCCGCCAGATGCAGGCTTTCCTCTTCTTGCAACAGATCAATCACCTTGGGCGAAGCCAGCACACGAAATTCTTTCGGACTGAACTGGCGCGCTTCGCGCAATATTTCCCGCAAGATGTTGTAAGCCACGGTTCGGGTGGTGTTGACAATGCCCCTGCCCTGACAATGCGCACAGGGCTCGCAGAGCAATTGGGCCAAGGACTCGCGCGTGCGTTTGCGCGTCATTTCCACCAAACCCAACGCAGAGAAACCACTGACGCTGGTTTTCACTTTGTCACGCGACAGCTGTTTTGCAAATTCAGCCAACACGGCTTCGCGGTGTTCGGTTTTTTGCATGTCAATGAAATCAGTGACGATGACGCCGCCCAAATTTCTCAAACGAAGTTGCCTTGCAATCGCACCCGCTGCTTCTAAATTGGTTTTGAAAATGGTGTCGTCAAAATTGCGTGCACCGACAAAACCACCTGTGTTCACATCGATCGTGGTCAGCGCTTCGGTTTGGTCAATGATCAAATAGCCGCCGGACTTGAGTGCAACCTTGCGTCCCAAGGCTTGCTTGATTTCATCGTCAATGTTGAACAAATCGAAGATCGGGCGTTCACCCTTGTAATGCGCCAGCTTGGAAACGGCTGAGGGCATGAATTCACGGCCAAAGACTTGCAGCATGTCGTGTTGTTCATGCGAATCGATGCGAATGGTTTGGGTGGTCTCATCGACCATGTCTCGCAACACGCGTTGCAGCAGGTTCAGGTCTTGGTGCAGCAATGACTTGGGGGGCATTTGCTGCGACGCGGTCTTTACCTTGGCCCAGGTTTTTCGCAAGTAGGCGATGTCTTCTTTGAGTTCATCTTCGCTGGCGTCCTCGCCATTCGTGCGCAAAATGAAACCGCCCTTTTCATCCGCTTGGTGCGCGAGTTCAATCAACTTCAAACGCAATGGTTCACGTTGTTCTTGGGGAATCTTTTGTGACACGCCAATGTGGTTGTCCTGCGGCAAGAAAACCAATAAGCGCCCTGCAATGCTGATTTGCGTGGACAGTCGCGCACCTTTGCTGCCTATCGGGTCTTTGATGACTTGCACCATCAGCGACTGGCCCTCAAACACCTGCTTTTCGATCGGCACCAACGCCGGGTGCGCTGGGTCTTGCTCTTGGGCTTTGGGATGCACTGGGTTGAACAAATCGGCCACATGCAAAAAAGCCGAGCGTTCCATGCCGATGTCGATGAACGCTGACTGCATCCCCGGCAAGACCCTGGCCACTTTGCCCGAGTAAATGTTGCCCACCAAGCCACGCTCAAGCGAGCGCTCGATGTGCATTTCTTGCAAAGCCCCGTTTTCAACCAAAGCCACGCGGGTTTCTTGCGGCGACCAGTTGATCAATATGTCATGTTGCATGGGTCAATCCTTCATCCATTCGAGCAGCATTTGTCTGGTCTCAAACAAAGGCAAGCCCATGATGCCAGAGTGGCTCCCTGTGATTTTTTTCACAAAGCCTGCCGCGGCACCTTGAATGGCATATGCGCCGGCCTTGCCCATGGGCTCGCCCGTGCTGACGTAGTCAGCCATTTCGCTGTCTGTCAATGGCTGAAATGTCACGTTCGAAGACTGTACGCGGCACAAGCGGCGACGACCCTCTCCCAAAGCCACGGCAGTCAACACTTGGTGGGTTTGGCCAGAGAGCTGTCGCAACATGCGAAGCGCATCGGCTGCGTCGACGGGTTTGCCAAACACTTTGCCGCGCAACGTCACCGTGGTGTCAGCGGTCAGTATGGGCTGTGAGGACAAACCATGTGTTTGGCGTTGAAGCAAAGCCGCCTTGAGCTTCAATAAAGTGATGCGCCTGACATACGTGCGAGGCGTTTCACCTTCGAAGAAAGCCTCCAATGCCTCTGCTTGTTGCGTGTTGTCAGGCAGCAGCAAATCAAAGGACACCCCGATTTGGGTCAGCAATTGCTGACGGCGCGGACTCTGGGACGCCAGATAGATGCGAGGAAAGGCACTCATTCGCGGTGATACGGGTGGTTAGACAACATCGACCAAGCGCGGTAGAGCTGTTCGATCAACAGCACCCGCACCATCGCATGCGGAAGTGTCAAATCAGACAAACGGAGCAATTCATGACCGCCTTGACGGATGACCGGGTCAAACCCATCGGGTCCCCCAATGATGAGCGCGACCTCGGTCGCCTCGGCCTGCCAGCCTTTCCATTTCTCGGCCAGGTTTGCAGTTGACAGTGATTTGCCTTTTTCATCCAACCAAATGCGCAAACAGTCTTTGGGTAAGACGGCTTCGATTCGGCTTTTTTCTGCGGCCCAAATTTGGGCTAAGGTTTTGGAGGCGCGCGGTTCGGTTTTGACTGTTTTGAGGGTGAGTTTGATGTCTGGGGGAAACCGTTTGGCGTATTCGTCCCAAGCGGTTTGAGCCCAAGCAGGTACTTTTTGACCGACAGCCACCACCCAAATTTTCATGACTTAGAGGGTTTGGATGCAGTTTTCTTGGTGGCGGATTTTTGGGCGGCTGGCGATTTGGCAGGTGTCTTTTTGGCAGCAGCCTTTGGGGCGGCAGACTTTTTCGCAACCGGTTTGGCCGCCGGTTGAGGCTTGGCTGCACCCAGTTTGAGACGCACCGGCTTGTCGCCCCAAATTTCTTCCAAGTGGTAATACTGACGGATGGTGGGTTGCATGATGTGAACCACGATCGCACCGCAGTCAACAATGATCCATTCACCGTTTTCTTCGCCTTCCATTCGTGGCTTGCCAAACCCAGCGTCTCGTACATCGTCACGCACATTGGCCGCCAAGGCTTTGGTCTGGCGATTCGATGTGCCGCACGCAATGATCACCCGCTCAAACAAAGGCGACAAATGCTCTGTGTTGAACACCTGAATGTCTTGGGCTTTGACATCCTCCAAACTGTCGACGATGGTGCGTTGCAATTTTTGGACGTCTTTTTTGTCGGAGACTTCAGTCATGGGATTCCAGGTAAAGATGGTGTTGTTGAATGTATTGCGACACAGAAGGCGTTAAATCCTCGGTGGGCATGGCGCCATGGCTGATGCGAGAACGAATCTCAGTGGCACTGACCCGTTTTAACGGCATGTTCAAAAGCAAAGTCTTGACTCCATGCCGATTGTGCCACTCGTCGCCCCATGCAGGGTTTGCAGCGGAGGCTTGCCTTCGAGCGACAGCCAAGGTGGCGTTGGCAGCAATGTCTTGCCAGCGCTTCCAACTTGGAAATTGGTCGGCTTGGTCTGCGCCCATCAGGATGAAAAACTCGGCGTCGGGGTGCGCTGAGTTGAATTCATTCAAAGTGTCAATGGTGTAGGTGGGTCCGGCACGGCGAATCTCGCGGTCGTCCACCTTGACCTTGGGGCAACTTG
>CANGZG010000107.1 GCA_947458415.1 Comamonadaceae bacterium
CACACCAAACTGTGGTTGTCTCATTCTGTGCAAGAAGCCAAGATTGTTTCGGGTTACACCGCTTCTTTGACTGGCAAACAAGTGTTTGGGACGCCCAACTTCATGACCACTTTGGGTGCTGAGCACACCTTGAGCGAACAGATGAGTGTGGGTTTACAAGGCAGGGCACAAGGTGACTATTACATCAACACTTACAACACCAATGGAAGATTTGGTGAATACATGTTGTTGGATGCCAGCGTCAAATACCAACCTGCCAAATCGGTGAGCTTAGATCTGCAAGTGCGAAACCTCCTCAACAGAGTCTACGCATCAGATGTCTGGGATTACAACGCAGACAGCACCGCAGGTTCTTCCGTTCCTTTCTTTTCTGCAGGTGCGCCACGTTCATATTTTCTGGCCGCCACTGTCAGGTTCTGAGCCATGACCAAATTTTCTTGGCGTCGGTATGTGCGGATGCTGCACCTGTACCTTGGCTTGTGCCTCGGTGCAGTGTTTGCATTGCTGGGGTTGACCGGCAGTTTTTTGGTGTTTTACCCAGAGATGGACCGTTGGTTGAATCCTGCGTTGGTTCACCCGCAACCACTTCAACCAAAGGCTTCGATTCAAACTTGGTTTGACCAATTGCATGAACAGTTCCCCGAGCGCCGAGGCGCTTGGCGAATTGAATTGCCGCGACAAGCAGACCAAGTGGTGTTTGCCAGGTACTTGAAACCCGAAGAAGCAGACCCGAATGCGTTCGCACCGATCGTCGTGGCCCTGGACCCCGTTTCAGGTGCGGTGCTCAGTGCGCGAACATGGGGTGACTATCTGGTCACCTGGGTATATGACTTGCATTATTCAATGCTGATGGGTAACACCGGCAAGGCATGGGTCAGTGTGTTCGGTATCGCATTGATCGCCAGTGTGATCTTGGGCTTGTGCTTGTGGGTGCCACGCGGAAAACACCGACTGGCCAAAGCCCTGCCCAAGGTTCGCTCAGGCAGCAAGAAAGCCATTTACGACATTCACAGTTACACCGGCGCTTATGGCGCGGTGTGTTTGCTATTGATGGCAGTCACCGGTGTGGGCTTGGCCACACCGCAGTGGCTAGAGCCTGTGGTCAACCGCATGTCGGTTCGTTGGGATCCACATGCGGTGCCTTCTGTCGTTCCTTTGCCTGATGCAAAGCGCATCAGCGCTGACCAAGCGGTTTCGCTGGCGCTTGCGCATTTTCCGAATGCCAAGTTGCGTTGGATTGAAGCGCCGGTCAAGCCAGAAGACGCTTATGTTTTGCGTTTGCAACAGGCTGGCGAACCGAGCGAGCGGTTTCCCAAAACATTTGTTTGGGTAGACCCGTTTTCTGCGCAAGTGCTTGCCAGCAGAGATGCATTGCAGGTAGGTGCTGCGGATGTGTTTTTTGACTGGCTGCATCCGCTGCATAACGGCGAAGCGTTTGGCTTGACTGGGCGCGTTCTGGCTGTGGTCACCGGGTGTTTGCCCTTGGTCCTGGTGCTGACGGGTTGGGCGCGCTGGCGTCAAAAAAACAATGCCAGAAGGCAAGTGGCAAGAAAGAGGTGACATCCCCATTCATCTTTGCATTAATATGAGGTGATACGCAATGAGTTCTGTTTGTTGAATACCCAAGGAGTTATTGATGCGTCACTTCATTCATTCGTTGTTTGTCTTTGTGTGTCTGTCGTTCAGTCTGAGCGCTTGGTCCATGACCGAGGAACAGGTCATTGCAGCGCTGTCTTTGCCTGAGAACAGCACAGGCAATATTGCCGATGCGATCGAAGAGGCCACTGGCGCGCGTGGTTGGATGTCGGCTGACATGAAACCCATTTTCGAGTCGCGTGTGGTGGGCCGCGCAGTCACAGCAGTCTTGCGCCCTGTGTTGAAAAACGATAACCGCAAGTACCCGAATTTGGCGCTGGAGTTGCTTGACCAAGCACCTGCAGGCTCGGTGTTGGTGTATGTGATGCAAGATGGCATTGACATCGCGGCCATGGGTAACTTGATGGGCACCACCGCCAAAGTGCGTGGTCTGGCAGGTGCGGTCATTGATGGCGCGGTGCGTGATGTGACCGAATTGCGGCGCATCGGTTTTCCCGTGTGGTCACGCCGCGTTACCCCTGCCACGTCAGTGGGTCGCATGGTCGGTGTGGAAAAACAAGTGCCCGTGAAATGTGGTGACGTGATGGTCAACCCGGGCGATTACATCGTTGGCGACAGCGATGGCGTGGTGGTGGTACCTGCCGCAGCAGCAGAGAAAGTGATTGCTTTGCTCAAGCAATACGATGACAAGGAGTCCAAGATGATCCCCATCATCGAAAAAGAAAAATCCATGCTCAAGGCGCTGGAGATTTACAACCGTTATTGAGTCGCAAAGACCCACCGACATCCGCTTGTCAGTTCAAGCTTATCCATTTTTCATTCGTCAAAGGGGAACACGCATGAGCAGTTCAACGCGTTGGAAACAAAGACCCCCGGGCTCCACTTGGGGCGATTTCGGACCGGACGACCAAGCCGGCCGCATGAATTTACTCACGCCAGACAAAGTATTGCAAGGCATGGCCGAGGTGAAACACGGCCTCACGTTCAACCTCAGTTTGCCTTTGGATTTTCCCGGGGGCAGTGTGCTCAACCCCAGACGCAGCGGTCCCGTGTTGCGACCCACAGTACGCAATGGCAAGCCCAACATGAATTACCAACTGTGGTGCGATGACCCGTCGTGCACTGACGTGATGAGCGACGACTTGGTGATCATGCATTTGCAATACAGCACCCAATGGGACAGTCTGGCGCACGCCGGTTCCATGTTCGATGCCGATGGCGATGGTGTGCCTGAGCCGCTTTACTACAACGGCTTTCGCGCAGGCGTGGATGTGGTGGGCCCCGACAAACCCGAAGGCGCAGGCATCTTTGATTTCATCAACGTTCCCAAAACATCCACCTCTTACGCCAAAGCCTTGGGGATTGAAGTGATGGCAGAACGTTGTGTGCAAGGCCGTGCGGTCATGGTTGATTTGCATGCGCATTTAGGGCACACCGGTGAGGCCGTGGGTTACGACACTTGGATGCGTGTGCTGGAGCTGGATGGGATCGAAGTCACGTCAGGGGACATGGTTTGCGTCCACACCGGGTTTGGTGAGGTCTTGCTGCAAATGAACAAGCAGCCAAATGCTGACGTGTTGGCGCGTACCGGTTGTGCCTTGGATGGACGCGACGAGAAACTCAAACAATGGATCACAGACAGTGGCTTGGTGGCGTTGATCGCTGACAATTACGCGGTGGAAACCCACCCGGCACGGCCGGGTGAGGGTGCCTGCGCCAGCTTGCCATTGCATGAACATTGTTTGTTCAAGTTGGGTGTGCATTTGGGTGAACTCTGGCATTTGACCCCGTTGGCCCATTGGCTGCGGGCGCATCGCCGTCACCGGTTTTTGTTGACCGCGCCCCCTTTGCGCTTGCCCGGTGCGATTGGCTCGCCCGCCGCACCGATCGCCACGGTTTGAAATCAAGTAACTAATTGGTTAAGAAAAACGCCTTCAAAAAGGGTTGCTTACATTCTTTTGGTTTTGAATTGATGGAAATGCTTTTGACAGAGATCAATATTTAGCCCCAGCTTCCGATCTCATAATGGAGCGCTTGAAAACCCTGTTCATCATGGGAAAATTTCATGGTCGAGCAGAATCATTGGTTATGATTCTGATGTGCTTTTTTGTGGGGAATGCTGGGTCAATATGGTCGTACGAACAGAAGCAGAGTTCAAAGAAAAAATCGAATACGGCATGGAGCTTTTTTACAAAGACGTGCTGGAGAAAAAAGACATTCGCCATTTTTTCTTTGGCATCACTTTGCAAAAAATCATTGAGGACTACCATCTCTTCAAAGATTTTGTGATGGCCAAACCCGAACGCTATTACAAAGAAATGGTCATGCAAACCGCGCCTTCCGCGGTGCAAGTCAAAGCGCCGCAATTCGATGAAATACAAATCGCATTTCAAAACAATTTGCGCTTGGCTGGTTTTCTGAAAGTTGAAATTCCCAAATTGGCGGTTCATGCACTCGAAGTCATGGAGGAGACCCGCGCACAAAAAGCGGATGCAGACAGCCCCAAGGTTTGGAAACCGTTCGAGGTGACCAACCAAATCGTGTGCGACTATTTCAACAGCAACCGCACCGATGCGCGCTTGGAAAAAAACGGTGACATTTATTGCTCACGTGGCTTCATGTACCCGTTTTGGGTTCGGGTCGTGCCAGACTCCAAGCAAATCATCTTCATCGGTCAAGCGTTTCCCACCAGCACCATGACGCCGCTCGCCGAGGTACAAAAACTGTGCGAACAAATCAACGAACGCCTGACCCATCAAAAGTTTGCGGTGCGTGAAACACCCAATGGCCCGGTGCTGTTTGCCAGACATTCTTTTTCTTATGTCAATGGCGTGCCCGTGCGCATGTTGTTGCGTGGCGCCAAGCAATTTGCTTCCAGTTTTGAATCTGCCATCAACATGGACAGCAACCAGTTGTTGATCAAGAAACTCGGTTAAGGCCAGGCAACAAATCATTGGCTTGGCGATCAACGCTGAAGGCGTTGACAAAAGACTCAGCCGTGTCAAAGCGTGATCCCAAATTCCGCAAGAATTTGGTCGGTGTGTTCGCCGACACGGGGGATCGCCCCCATGGTGTACGCAAAGGCATCGCTTTGCCCGGGCGGCAACAAGGCGGGCAATTTGCCAACGGGTGAATCGATGTCAACCCAACGCTCGCGCGCTTTCAATTGGGGATGCGCCCAGACATCGGCCATGGCATTCACGCGTGCATTGGCGATTTGTGCTTGGTCCAATTTTTCAATGACTTGCGCTGCGGTCATGCGGGCAAACACGTTCAAGATGATGGCTTCCAGTGTCTGCCGGTTGTCGTGTCGCAAGCGGTTGCTGTTGAAGCGCGGGTCGGATGCCAACGTTTTGTCTTGCATCACCACGTCGCAAAATTGCAGCCACTCGCGTTCATTTTGCAAGCCCAGCATCACGCTGTTGCCGTCGCCGGCCACAAACGGGCCATAAGGATAAATCGTGGCATGCGATGCACCATTGCGCGGTGGCGGTGGGGCGTTGTCGGTCGAGTAATACATGGGGAAACCCATCCACTCGGTCAGCGCTTCCAGCATTGAGACGTCGATGTGCGCGCCTTCACCGGTTTTGTCGCGGTGGATCAAGGCAGCCAATATGCTGCTGTAAGCGTACATGCCTGCTGCGATGTCGGCGATAGAGTTGCCACTTTTGCTGGGCTGCTCTGGCGTGCCGGTGATGGACAAATAACCGGCTTCGCTTTGTATCAACAGGTCATAGGCTTTTTTGTCGCGGTAGGGCCCGTTCAAGCCATAACCAGAAATGTCGCAAACAATCAGCCGAGGGTGCAGTGCGCGCAATTGCGCTGCATCCAAACCCATGCGGGCGGTGGCACCGGGCGCCAAGTTTTGTACCAACACATCCGCATGGCTGAGCAATTGCTTCAAAGCGGACAGGTGCGCGGGTTGTTTCAGATCGAGCGCCAAACTTTCCTTGGAGCGATTGACCCAGACAAAATGCGACGATGCACCTCGTGCACGTTGGTCGTAGCCGCGTGCAAAGTCGCCTTCACCGGGGCGTTCCACTTTGATCACGCGCGCGCCCAAGTCTGCCAGTTGCCGTGTGCAATAGGGGGCGGCGATCGCGTGCTCTAACGACACGACGGTGACATGGTCCAGCGGTTTTGAAGGAGGGTGTTGAGACATCAGTAAGACTTCGGCAGGCCCAGCACATGTTCTGCGACATAGGCGTAAATCAGGTTGGTGGACACGGGTGCCACTTGGTACAGCCGCGTCTCGCGGAATTTTCGCTCAATGTCGTATTCGCTCGCGAACCCAAACCCACCATGTGTTTGCAAGCAGACGTTGGCTGCTTCCCATGAGGCTTTGGCGGCCAAATACTTGGCCATGTTGGCTTGCGCACCGCAGGCTTGTTGCGCGTCAAACCGTTTGCAAGCTTCATAACGCATCAAGTTGGCGGCTTCGGTTTCCATCAGGTTGTCAGCGATGGGAAATTGCACCCCTTGGTTTTGGCCGATGCTGCGACCAAACACCTCGCGCGTGTTCGCATAGTCACGTGCTTTGCGAATGAACCAATACGCGTCACCAATGCATTCGGCGGCGATCAATGCCCGCTCTGCGTTCAATCCATCCAGGATGTAAGAAAAGCCTTCACCTTCTTTGCCAATCAAGTTGTCGTGCGGAATGTCCAAGTTCTCGAAAAACACTTCGTTGGTTTCATGGTTGGGCATGTTGCGAATCGGTTTGAGAACCATGCCGTTGGCCAAAGCGTGCTTGACATCGACAATGAACACGGACAGGCCTTGGCTTTTGCGCGTGACCTCTGCCAGAGGCGTGGTCCGCGCCAGTAACACCATGAAGTCGGAATGCTGTACTCTGGAAATCCACACTTTTTGGCCGTTGATGACGTAACGGTCGCCGCGTTTGGAGGCGGTGGTTTTGAGTCGTGTGGTGTCACTGCCCGTGTCAGGTTCGGTGACCGCCATGGACTGCATGCGCCATTCACCGCTGGCGATGCGCGGCAAGTAAGTCTGTTTTTGCAAATCCGAACCATGGCGCAACACCGTGCCCATGTTGTACATCTGCCCATGGCATGCACCGGCATTACCGCCTGACAGGTTGATTTCTTCCATGATCACCGAGGCTTGTGTCAGGTTCAAACCCGAACCTCCGTACTCGGTCGGGATCAAGGCAGCCAGCCAACCGGCTTGCGTCAGCGCATCCACAAACGCGTCGGGGTAGGCGCGTTGCTCGTCAACGCCTTGCCAGTAGGCGCTGCCAAAGTGGGCGCACAACTGCCGAACCGCGTCGCGGATGTCTTGGTGTTCGTCGATGGCGGGCAAGGCATTCATGAATGTCAGTCAGTGGGTTGCCAGTTGTGCGTTGGCCTGCATGCAAACATGGCCTTCATGGTCCTGGGTCCATGCCTGCACATGATCGCCTTCAGAGGATGCGCACAATGTCAGTACGCGTTGGTCAGCGCATTCAAACACCGGCTTGAGCGCTTTGAATGAAAACGAGGTCAAGACACGGTTGCTGTGGCGACGAAGCAAATCCACCAACCATGTCGCCATCAACGGGCCATGCACCACCAAGCCAGGGTAGCCTTCGGTCTGCATGGCGTAACGTCGGTCATAGTGAATCCGGTGGCTGTTGAAGGTCAAGGCCGAGTAACGAAACAACAGCACATCGTCTGGAACGACATCGCGTTGCCATTCAGGTGAGAAGGGTGAAGTGACACCTGTTCGCGGTGTGTCTGAGGTTGGTTCCGTGGGTTTGTAAACAATGTCGTGGCTCTCTTCAAGGCAGATACCTTGTGGACCGAGGTAGCTGTGATGCACTTGCACAAACAGCAGTTCACCGCTGCGGCCTTGTTTGTGTTGAACCTGTTCAATTCGTGATTTGCGTTGAACCTGGTCACCCAGTCGCATGGGTTGATGCCAACGCAATTGACCACCAGCCCACATCCGGCGAGGAAACGGAACCGGCGGCAAGAAACCACCGCGCTTGGGATGGCCATCGACACCCAGCTCTGAGGAGGGCGTGAGCGGCCAGAAATACAACCAATGCCACAAGGGCGGCAACACATCCCCGATTTGCGGCGCAGGGTCGGCGCGGTCTAGCAGCGCCGACATGGCGTGCATCGGCGCAGCGGTGATCTGGTCATGCCGGGTTTCGGTCTGACCTTGCCAGCTTTGCAGATGCGCCAATGTGTTGGCGTCAAGCGTGTGCATCAAATCGTGCGTCCACCATCGACAGGCATTTCTAAACCTGTGAAAAATTCGGCGGCATCACTGGCCAAAAACACGGCGGCAGCAGCCACATCACTGGCTTGTGAAAACCGACCCAATGGGATGGTGCTGACAAATTTGGCACGGTTCGCGGGCGTGTCTGGCAACCCCATGAAGTCTTCAAACAAGCCCGTCACGCCCATGACCGGGCAGATTGCATTCACGCGAATGTTTTCTGGGCCCAGTTCAACCGCCATGGATTTGGACA
>CANGZG010000108.1 GCA_947458415.1 Comamonadaceae bacterium
ACCTCTTCTTTGGTGTAACCCATGTCGACATAAAACGGGTTGGCCATGATGCCCATCACGATGTCACTGATGCGGTAGGTGCCAATCAACGCCAACAACAACACCGCGTGCCAGCGGTAGCGGCGAATGAATTCTGAAAACGGTTCGATCACAGCGACCTGCAACCACTCGCGCAATCCGTGCGCTGGAGGCAAATTCACCTGCGCGGGTTCTTTGGAAAACAACACGGTGACCATGCCGACCGCCATCGACAAGGCCATGGCCACGTAAGCGACGGCCCAAGCCTGGTCTTGGTAGGTGCCAGCAGGCAATCCACTGGCCTCTGCCTTGGCGGCGATCCAAAACACGCCAGCACCGGCCCAAATCATGGCCAAGCGGTAACCGGTTTGGTAGCTGGCGGCCAACACCGCTTGCAGACGGGCTTGCGCAGACTCGATGCGAAAAGCGTCCAAGGCAATGTCTTGCGTGGCCGAACCGAATGCGGTCAACAGTGCAAAGCCCACCAGCGGGGTCAACGACTGTTGCGGGTTGCTCATGGCCATGCCCAGCAGTCCAGCGATGACACAGACTTGCGCCAACAGCAACCAACTGCGCCGCCGCCCCAACCAAGCGGTGAGCAACGGCAACGGCAAGCGGTCCACCAACGGCGCCCATGCCCATTTGAAGCCGTAGGCCAACCCGACCCAACTGAGAAAACCGATGGTGGCGCGGTCAATGCCGGCTTCACGCAAACGAAAACTCAAAGTGCCCAAGACCAACAACAAAGGCAGGCCAGCAGCAAAGCCCAAGGTCAGCATGCGCAGGCTCGCGGGGCTCAGGTAAATCAACATGGAATCCGCCCAACGCAATGGCGGGGTCTTGACAGTTGGGTTATCGTTCATACCTTGTATTGTGATGTGCTTGGCACCTGTGGAGCGTTATGCTGACGAAACGACAATTGATTCACCGCTGCGCCGGTTGCGCGTTGGGTTTATCGGCCTTTCCCCTGTGGGCACGTGAAGGTGTTGAGGTAGGCAAGACCTCGGGCTTTGCCAAATTGGTGCCTGCCGCGCAGGTCGAGGGTTCTGCCAACCAGCAATACGCGCAATTGCTGAAACAGGCGAAAGAGAAAAACGCCTTGGCACCGGACGACCACCCGCAAGTGATTCGCTTGCGTGACATATCGCAAAAACTCATTCCTTACAGCTACGAATGGAACCCACGTGCCCGCGAATGGAAGTGGGAAATCAACCTGATTGGCTCGACGCAAATCAATGCGTTTTGCATGCCCGGTGGCAAGATCGCTTTTTACCACGGCATTTTGGACAAGCTGCAACTCACTGACGACGAAGTGGCGATGGTGATGGGCCATGAAATTGCCCATGCGTTGCGCGAACACGCCCGCGAGCGAATGGGCAAAAGCGAAGCCACCAATGTGCTGGCAAACATTGGCAGTGCGTTGGCTTCAGCGTATTTCAAGGTCGATCCCGGCTTGACCGATGCCGTCGCCAGACAAGGCGCGAATTTGCTGACCTTGAAATTCAGCCGGGAAGACGAAACCGAAGCCGATTTGGTGGGCATGGAATTGGCGGCGCGTGCCGGTTACGACCCGCGTTCTGGCGTGACCTTGTGGCAAAAAATGAGCGCCGCGAACAAAGGGGCGCCGCCGCAGTGGCTCAGCACCCATCCTTCAGGCGCCACCCGCATCAAAGAGATCGAAAGCAATTTGCCCAAGGTCATGCCCTTGTACGAACGGTCTGCGCAGGCCAAACCGTAGCTGGTGCGTCAGGCGAAGCGCTTTAGCCAATCGAGCAACAACGCGTTCACTGCGGCGCTTTGTTCGCGTTGCAAAAAGTGGCCGGCATCGGGCACTTCGCGGTATTCGTAAAGCCCGCCGAAACAAGCCGCTTGCTCGCGCATCAACTCAGCGCGCATGTCTTGTGCCCCGCACAACGCCAGTGTCGGCACCGTGATGGGGTGTTGCATGGCCGCGCGCAGCGCGTGTAAGGCCGGGTCTGCTTTGGCCGGGTCGAACATGGCGCGGTAATACGCCAGCGCGGTTGTCAACACACCGGGTTGACGCAAGCATTGTTTGACCTGTGCAATGTGCGCATGGTCTACATAACCCGGCACCGACCAGTACTGCCACAGGTAATCGATGAACGCCATGTCGTTGGCCAGCAAGGCTTGCTCTGGCAATTCAGCTTGTTGAAAAAACCACCAATGGAATGAACGTTGAATGTGCTTGGGCACCAGCAAATGGTTGTTCACGGTCTGTGGATGCGGCACCGCCATGAGCACGGCGCTGTGCAACAAGTCGGGGCGGGCGGCACACAGCGCATAGCCGATGATGGCGCCCCAGTCTTGGCCGATGTAGTGCAGTTTCTGGCCAGGCGACATGGCTTCAATCAAACCGGCGATGCCATGCACCAAACTGGCTTTGTCGAAGCAGGCGTTGTCAGCCGCGCGCGAGGGCAAATAGCCGGGCAAGTAAGGCGCGATGACGCGGTAACCCGCGTCTGACAGCGCCTGCATTTGCGAGGACCAGGTGTGTGGAATGTCTGGAAACCCATGCACCAACAACACCAGAGGCCCGCTGCCTTGGGCGAGGCACACAAAGTCGACGCCGTTGGCGTGAATGTGCAATTCTTCTGGCATTTCAGGTGCCGCCGACGTAGGGGTTGGTTTTGCGCTCGCGCCCGAAGGTGCTTTCAGGGCCGTGGCCGGGAATGAACACCGTGTCGTCACCCATGGGCCACAGGCGCTGCGTGATGCTGTCAATCAAATGCTGGTGATTGCCTTGCGGGAAATCGGTGCGACCAATGCTGCCCGCGAACAGCACATCGCCGACAAACGCGCGGTTCATCTCGGCCGAATAAAACACCACGTGCCCCGGCGTGTGACCCGGGCAATGCCTCACCGACAAGGTGTGTTTGCCCAAGGTCACGGTGTCGCCGTCGGCCAGCCATCGCGTGGGCTTGAAAGGACGCGCCGCCGGAAAACCATAGGTCGAGGCGGCCATGGGCAAACCGTCAATCCAAAACTGATCGCTGGGGTGCGGCCCGATGATGGGCAAACCGAGTTGCTCGGCCAGATCAGCCGTGGCACCCGCGTGGTCTAAATGCCCGTGCGTGATCCAGATGTATTTGAGCGTGATGCCTAACTGCTTGCAAGCGGCGAGCAACACATCCAAATCGCCGCCCGGGTCGATGACGGCAGCGGTCATGCCCTCGTCCTCCCAGACCAAAGAACAGTTTTGTTGGAAAGCGGTGACGGGGATGGTTTCGTAGTGGAGCATGGGGGTGGGAAATGGTGTTTGGTTGCAGAGTTTAGAACTTGTGGAAACAGTTTCGATCTGGAATAAATGAAGTCTTGGTTGTTGACGTCCATGTAAGATTAATTTAACATTGTTACAACAGGAGCAGAAATGGAAATTGCCATTCGTAACATAGGAAACAGCAAAGGGGTGGTGATTCCCAAGCCGTTGCTCGCTCAAGCGGGCTTGGAAGGTGAGTCCACCGCCTTGGTTCAGGTCGAGAACGGTTCAATCGTTCTTTCCAAACCAAGTAAACCACTGCGTTCGGGCTGGGCCGAGGCGGCGGCTGAAGTTTCAGCGCAGGGTGAGGGCGACTTACTGATGGGCGAATTTGGAAATGCAGAAGATGCGGAGTTGCGCTGGTGAAGCGCGGCGAGATTTGGCTGGTGAACCTTGACCCCACGGTCGGCACCGAAATCAAAAAGACACGTCCTTGTGTCGTCGTGTCACCCCCCGAATTGAACCAACATCTTCGAACCGTGATGGTGGCGCCCATGACCTCAAAGGGCTTTGCCGCACCTTTTCGCGTGCCGGTCACACATGCGGGCACCAAGGGGCTCATTGTGTTGGATCAACTTCGGTCAGTAGACAAGCAACGATTGTTTAAGAAATCAGGGCAAGTGTCAGCCAAGACGTTGGGAACTGTTTTAAAAACATTGCAAGAACTGTTTGCTGAGTAAACATCCCTGTTACATACCTTTGTCATTCACCTTGCCGCGAGCGGCCTTGACATGACCGCGCAAGACTTTGCTGTCCACGCGCTGCATGCGCGCGCTGAATGAAGGTTTGGTGGCGCGCCGTGGCTTCACTGGTTTGGCGGCCAGCGCCACCAACTCGTGCAATCGCGCCATGGCGTCGATGCGGTTGCCTTCTTGGCTGCGCGAGCTTTGCGCTTTGATCACGACCACGCCTTGCGTGGTGATGCGTTGGTCTGACATGGCCAACAGTTTCTCTTTCACTTCGTCTGGCAAAGAAGAAGCGCGAATGTCAAAACGCAAATGCACCGCGCTCGACACCTTGTTCACATGCTGGCCGCCCGCGCCTTGCGCGCGGATGGCGCTCAGCTCCACTTCGTGGTCGGGGATGGTGAAGACGGGGGTGTTCATGCGCGCCAGTGCATCACAAGCGCATGTCGTAACTGACCGTGATCGGCGCGTGGTCAGAAAATTTCTCGTCTTTGTAGATGGCCACAGATTTCGCCGTGGCGGCCAAGGCAGGTGTCGCCAAGTGGTAATCCAATCGCCAACCCACGTTGTTTGCATAGGCTTGGCCTCGGTTGCTCCACCAGGTGTAGCAAGCGTCAGTGGTGTCGGGGTGCAGTTGCCGGTACACATCGACCAATCCACCCTCGGTTAACAACTTGGTCATCCATGCGCGTTCTTCGGGCAAGAAGCCGCTGTTTTTTTGGTTACTGCGCCAGTTTTTCAAATCAATTGCCTGGTGCGCGATGTTGATGTCACCGCACAGAATGAATTCGCGCCCTTTTTGCAGTGCCATCAAGTGCGGGTAAATCAGGTCGAGAAAACGGTATTTGGCTTCTTGCCTGTCGGGCCCCGATGCGCCGCTGGGGAAATAGCAGCTGATCAACGACAGTTTGCGCTTGGGCGAGTCGAACCGCAATTCCAAGTAGCGGCCTTCAGCGTCAAATTCGCCGCCGTCAAAGCCTTGGATCACATGGCTGGGCTCATGGCGGGTGTAGAGGCCCACGCCGGCATAGCCTTTTTTCTCGGCGCAATGGAAGTAGCCGGAGAGGCCCGCGAGCATTTCAAACTTGCCCACCAGGTCGGCTTCTTGTGCCTTGACTTCTTGCACACACATACAATCCGGCGAAGTTTTTGTAAGCCAGTGTTCCAGCCCTTTGCTGCTGGCTGAGCGTATGCCGTTCAGGTTGAGGCTGGTGAGTTTGAACAAGGAATTCCCCCATGTCGTTGCCACCCACGCCAGACCACACGCTGGCGCAAGCGTTCATTCAATTCTCGCTGGAATCGGGGGTGTTGAAATTTGGCAGCTTCACCACCAAGGCAGGACGCCAATCCCCTTACTTTTTCAACGCCGGTTTATTTGACGATGGCGCCAAGCTCAGCCGATTGGCTGGTTTTTATGCCCAAGCCTTGTTGCAGTCTGATTTGCAGTTCGACATGATTTTTGGCCCGGCCTACAAAGGCATACCCTTGGGCGCGGCGGTGGCTGTCGAGTTGTCACGGCTGGGTCGCAACGTGCCGTTTGCTTATAACCGCAAAGAAGCCAAAGACCACGGTGAGGGCGGCAGTTTGGTGGGCGCGCCACTCAAAGGCAGGGTGTTGATCGTGGACGATGTCATGAGCGCAGGCACGGCGGTGCGTGAATCGATGGCATTGATAGAAAAAGCCGGCGCACAGGCCTATGGCGTGGCCGTGGCGCTGGACCGCCAGGAAATGGCCACCGAGGCCGCGCCAGACGGCAGTTTGCGGGACTTGCCGCACAGCGCGGTGCAATATGTGCGTGAAAAGCTTGGCCTCAAAGTCTGCGCGGTGGCGCAACTCAGCGATTTATTGGGTTTTTTGGGCACGCAGTCAGGCCACGAGATGGCGCAATATTTACCCGCTGTGCAGGCTTACAGAGACCGTTACGGCGTCGCCTAAAGCAAGGGACAACCCAGCTGTTGTCAGGGGCTTTGTGCCGCTAAACTGACCCTTCACCGTCAGATGTTGGAGTACCCATGAACGCCCCCTTGCCCGAACACATTCGCCAAGCCCTGGAAAAGGTTCAGCTGGATGACAAATACACCCTCGAGCATGGCCGTGCGTTCATGAGCGGGGTGCAAGCCTTGGTGCGTTTGCCGATGTTGCAGCGTCAGCGCGATCAATTGGCCGGTAAACACACGGCTGGTTTCATCAGCGGTTACCGTGGTTCACCGTTGGGCAACTATGACCAGGCGTTGTGGAGTGCACGCAAGCACCTGCAAGCGCAACACATTGTGTTTCAACCTGGGGTGAATGAAGAACTCGCCGCCACCGCGTTGTGGGGCACACAGCAATTGGGATTCGCGCCTCCCGGCAACAACAAGTTCGATGGCGTGTTTGGCATTTGGTATGGCAAAGGCCCCGGCGTGGACCGCACCTCCGATGTGTTCAAGCACGGCAACATGGCCGGCACCACGCCTTGGGGCGGTGTGTTGGCGATTGCCGGCGATGACCATGTGTCCAAGAGCAGCACAGCGGCGCACCAAAGCGACCACATCTTCAAGGCCTGTGGCTTGCCCGTGTTCTTTCCGGCATCGGTGCAAGAAGTGTTGGATTTCGGTTTGCATGGCCTCGCACTGAGTCGCTTCGCTGGCATTTGGTCAGGCATGAAAACCATCCAAGAAATTGTGGAGTCCAGCGCCACGGTGGACATCGATCCCCAAGGCTTGCAGATCGTGACCCCCGAATTTGACATGCCTGCAGGTGGCGTGCACATCCGTTGGCCCGACGACGCTTTGTCGCAAGAAGCACGTTTGTTCAATTACAAATGGTATGCCGCGTTGGCCTACATCCGCGCCAACCGTTTGAACCACACGGTGATCCGTGGCCCCAACGACCGCTTTGGCTTGATGGCCAGCGGCAAGGCCTACAACGACACCCGACAGGCTTTGTTGGATTTGGGGCTGGACGACGAGGCTTGCAAACGCTTGGGCATCCGTGTGCACAAAGTGGGCGTGGTCTGGCCACTCGAGCCCCAAAGCACGCAGGCGTTCGCGCAAGGGCTGCAAGAAATCGTGGTGGTTGAAGAAAAGCGCCAGCTCATCGAATACCAGTTGAAAGAAGAGCTCTACAACTGGCCGGATGCCAAGCGCCCACGGGTGTTGGGCAAGTTTGACCAGGTTGACGGCGACAGCGGCGGCGAATGGTCTGCCCCCAACCCGATCCAGCACACCTTGCTGCGTGCCAATGCCGACCTCACACCGGCGCTGATCGCGCAAGCGATTGCCAAGCGATTGAAAAAAATGGGCTTGGACGCAGACACCACCGCGCGCATCGATGCGCAACTGGCGGTGCTGGATGCCAAGCACAACGCGATGCAAGTGCTCGAGGTCAAAGCCGATCGTCAGCCGTGGTTTTGTTCCGGCTGCCCGCACAACACCTCGACCAAAGTGCCCGACGGTTCACGCGCCATGGCGGGCATCGGTTGCCATTTCATGTCGTTGTGGATGGACCGCAGCACCACGGGCTTCACGCAAATGGGCGGCGAGGGCGTGCCTTGGGTCGGTCAGCAGCCATTCAGCAATGACCCGCATATTTTTGCCAACATTGGGGACGGGACCTATTTCCACAGTGGCATATTGGCGGTGAGACAAAGCGTCGCAGCTGGCGTGAACATCACCTACAAAATTTTGTACAACGACGCGGTGGCCATGACCGGTGGCCAACCGATTGGCGAACGGGCCGAAGGCCACAGCGTGGTTCAAATCGCCCAAAGCATGCGCGCTGAAGGTGCCAAACGCATCGTGATCGTCACCGATGAACCGGAAAAATACGAGGCGGTCGGGCAAAACGGCGTGCCCGGTACTTTGCTGGGTTTGCCCGAAGGCGTGGCCATCGAGCACCGCGACGAGTTGGACCGGGTGCAGCGCACCATGCGTGGCATCTTGGGTTGCACCGTCATCATTTACGACCAGAC
>CANGZG010000109.1 GCA_947458415.1 Comamonadaceae bacterium
CGGGTTCGGGGCGGTCAACCGGTGCACATGTGCCAGCAAACGCACAGGTTGTTCTGTTTGCCAATCCAAATGGTGCAGGATTTGCCCGTCTCGGCAAGTCAGCGCCAGTTCGCCAAACGGTGGCTCGTGTTCCATGTGGCGCGATTCTTTGCCGTTGAGCCAACCGGCGCGAGGGCAACTGTGAAACCAAGGTTGTTCATTGGCACACGCGGCCAACACCGCGTCCACCGTGTCAAAGGCTTGCATGCGTTCCAGCGTGCGAATGGTGGGAAAGATGATGAAGAAATCGTTGTCGCGGTGACGTTGCAGGGCTTCTGCTGGGCGAATCCATAAAGGCTCGAATTGCTCTTTGTCATCGGCCACTGGGGTTTGGTCTTGCGGCATGCGCGCCACCAAAAAGGGCACGTCAAAGCGACGCTTCAAATCTCGGTCGGTCACCCAATGCGCCAACACAAACACCTGGTCCGCCGCCATGCGCATGCCATGCGTTTGTATTTGCGGCGCCAACGCCTGGGTACGGTCTAAACGCGCGATGTCATCCTTGTTGGCCACGCGCCCATCGGGGTGACGTGCCAACAGCACACCCAGTTCTTCAAAGCTTTCACGAATGGCCGCGATCGCTTGGGTGAGTCGCTCATCGGTTTGGGTGTGTCGTCGCGCCGCCAGCGGGTGTGCGCTGTGGTCTGCAGGGTCAATGCCACCCCCGGGAAACACATAGGCGCCTGGTGCAAAGCTGGCGTTCATTGAGCGTCTGGTCATCAGCACTTCGATGCCTTGGTCGCTATCGCGCAGCAACAAAACGGTGGCGGCTGGCAACAAGGGGGCGGGATCGCGTTGAGGATGCAGTTGCAAATGCGGACGGACCATGGCTGAAATGGAGAGTGAATCAGGCATGATAATCCCCGCATGCGTATCCGATTTACCAAAATGCAAGGCGCGGGCAACGATTTTGTGGTGCTCGACGAGACCCAAGGTTTGCTGGGACTGCGCGCGGATGATTACCGTTTTTTGGCGGATCGGCATTTTGGGGTGGGCGCCGATCAAATACTCAGCGTTCGCGCCGCTCCCTCCGCCGATGTGGATTTTGAATATGTGATTCACAACGCCGACGGCGGCGAGGTGGAACAGTGCGGTAACGGCTCGCGTTGTTTTGTGCGTTTTGTGCGTGAACAAGGGCTCACCACCAAGCAAAGCATTCGCGTCAAGGTGCATGGCGGTGTCATCACTTTGAACGAATTGCCAGATGGTCAAGTGAAAGTTGACATGGGACAGCCCGTGTTGGATGAGCCGCAGATTCCGTTTCTCACCGAGCACGCACAGGCATTGGACGACCCGCCTTTGTTGTGGCGCTTGCAATGCAACACACAGGTTGCCGATGTGGCCGTGGTGTCCATGGGCAATCCGCATGCCGTCATGCGGGTCAGTGATGTCGAGATGGCGCCGGTGACAGAACTCGGTCCGTTGATTGAACACCATCCTGCCTTTCCTCAGCGTGTCAACGCGGGCTTCATGCAAATCTTGTCAAAGCAACGCATCAAGTTGCGCGTGTTCGAGCGCGGTGCGGGCGAAACCTTGGCCTGTGGCACAGGTGCGTGTGCGGCGGTGGTCGCTGGCATTCGACAAGCATGGCTCGACCCGGTGGTTGAAGTGCACGCGCGCGGCGGCGTGTTGACGATTGAATGGCAGGGACCTGGTCATCCCGTGTGGATGACAGGACCGGCCACCACGGTATTTACTGGCGAGATGGAGATTCCCCGATGAGCAACCCGATCACCCCGATCACAGAAGACGACATCGCCAATTTTTTGGTGAACACACCGGATTTTTTTGACCGCCATGCGCAACTGCTCTCCAGCGTTCGCATCGTCAGTCCGCACGGACAGCGGGCAGTCAGTCTGCAAGAGCGACAAGCCGACATGCTGCGCGAAAAAATCCGCGCCCTTGAACACCGCATGATGGAGATGATTCGCAACGGCAGTGACAACGCGGTGTTGGCTGACCGCTTGCACCGTTGGGCGCAAAGTTTGTTGATACTGCAACAACCCGCCGATTTGCCTGCGGCCATCGTGGCTGAAATTCAGCACCACTTCATGGTGCCCCAAGTTGCTTTGCGGGTTTGGCGTGTGGCCGATAAATTCCAGAAAAAATCGTTTGCGCAAAACATCAGCGAAGAGGTCAAGCACTTCACCCGCGAATTGGCTGCCCCATATTGCGGTGCCAATGCCGAATTTGAAGCAGTGCAATGGCTGGCGCATCCGCACGAAGCGCAATCGGTGGCGTTATTGCCCTTGCGGCACAACACCACGCCTTGGACCGACCCCGCTGAAAACGCCACGGCAGCCGACAGCATTGGGTTGTTGGTGCTGGCCTCTCCGGATCCTCAGCGTTTCCACCCGTCCATGGGCACGGATGTGTTGACGCGCATCGCCGAGTTGGCCGCTGCCGCACTGGTGCGACTGCAATAAGACACATGCCCGACATGGCCGATGACGTCGCACTGGTCGAACGCTATTTGGCGCATGCCCGGTTTGAAAAACGCTTGGCCGAGCGCACCTTGGCTTTGTACCGTGGTGATTTGCTTCGTTTGCAGGCTTTGGCCGCAGCAGACAAGGTGGCGTTGACGGCGGTGCAAGCGCACCACATGCGTCGGTGGATGGCGCAAATGCACGCCAGCGGCCGTTCGCCGCGCGGCATTGCCTTGATCACCTCTGGGTGGCGCGGTTTTTACACCTGGTTGGGCCGCGAGGGTTGGGTCAAAAGCCATCCGCTGGCAGGCATGCGAGCCCCGAAATCTGCCAAACCTTTACCCAAAGCCTTGAACGTGGACGAAGCGGTGCAACTCGCTGCATTCCGGCAAGAGGCGCAAGACCCGTGGTTGCAAGCGCGTGATGCAGCCATGGTCGAGTTGCTCTACAGCAGTGGTTTGCGAGTGGCTGAACTCACCGGCTTGGATGTGCAAGCCGGACCCCAGGCGCGCGGTTGGATTGACATGCAAGACGCGCAAGCGCATGTGCTGGGCAAAGGTTCCAAGCGCCGAAGCGTGCCAGTGGGCACACAGGCGATGGCAGCCTTGCAAGCATGGTTGGCGTGGCGGGAGCAGAAGCTGCCCGCGCATGCGCAGTCACAGCAAGCCTTGTTTGTCGGTGTGCGCGGAACGCGTTTGACCTCGCAAGCGATTTGGCAACGTTTGCGCTTGCGTGGGGTGCAAGCGGGCATCAGCACCCCAGTGCATCCGCACATGTTGCGACATTCGTTTGCCAGCCATGTGTTGCAGTCCAGTGGCGACTTGCGTGCCGTGCAAGAATTGCTGGGCCATGCCAACATTGGCACCACACAGATTTACACTCGGTTGGATTACCAACATTTGGCCAAGGCCTATGACGCCGCGCATCCGAGAGCCAAACGCAAATCCCCATGAAAACCATCCAACTCAAAGCCGGTAAAGAGCGCTCGGCATTGCGCGGTCACCCTTGGGTGTTTGACAGTGCCATCGCCAAAGGCGGTGGGGACGCGGGTGAAACCGTGCGTGTCGAATCGCAAACAGGCCAGTTCCTCGGTTGGGCGGCTTTCAGTCCGACCTCGCGCATCCGCGCGCGCATATGGAGTTTCCAAAGCGATGAGCGGATTGACGCCGCTTTTTTTGAAAAGCAAGTGGCGGCGGCCGTGGCCATGCGGGCGCGATTGCAAGTGCCCAGCAACGGCGTGCGGTTGGTGCATGGTGAAGCCGATGGTTTGCCTGGCTTGATTGTTGACAGTTACGACGACACCTTGGTGGCCCAGTTTTTGTCCGCCGGCACTGAGCGGTTCAAAGCAGACATCGTCAAAGCGCTGGTATTGCACACCGGCGCCAAGCGCGTGTTCGAGCGGTCTGACTCGGGCGTGCGTGCATTGGAAGGCCTGGGTCCGGTCACCGGCTGGTTGTACCGAGCGGATGGCAGCAGCGATGACACCCAGATCGTGATTCAAGAGCACGATTGGTCGCTGGCGCTTGACATCGCCGAAGGCCACAAAACAGGGTTTTACCTGGACCAGCGCGACAGCCGATTGAAATTTGCCGAATACGCGCAGCGCTTGAATTTGCGTCAAGTGCTCAATTGCTATTGCTACACCGGCGGTTTCAGTGTGGCTGGCTTGAGCGGCATGCGACAAAGCGGTGCCTTGAGCGATGGCGCACAAGTCACGTCGATTGACTCGTCTGCACCTGCGATTGCCAAAGCCCAGGCCAACGTGACGCGCAATGGGTTTGATGCACAACGCCAAGTGTTCATGGATGCGGATGTCAACGCGTCTTTGCGTGCGTTGCACAAGGAAGGCAAACAATTCGACGGTATCGTGCTCGACCCGCCCAAATTTGCCCCCAGCGCCGCGCATGCCGAGCGCGCGGCGCGTGCGTACAAAGACATCAACCGCTGGGCGTTCAAATTGCTGGCCCCTGGCGGCGTGTTGTTCACGTACAGTTGTTCGGGCGGCATTCCACCGGAACTGTTTCACAAAATCGTGGCATCTGCGGGCACTGATGCGGGGGTGGATGCTTACATCCTCGAGCGGGTTCAGGCCGCGCCAGACCATCCCATGACCGTGAATTTCCCCGAGGGCGAGTACCTCAAGGGCTTGGTATTGATGAAGAAGTGAACCCATGACTTGATTCATGGCTACACTGCCCCACCTTTGGTGTTTGTTTTGATGAAGGTTGAAGTGTCATGTTGATTCCAGCTACTGTCTTGACCGGCTTTTTGGGCGCCGGTAAAACCACTTTGCTCAAGCGTGTGTTGAGCGAAGACCATGGCCACAAAATCGCCATCATCGAAAACGAATTCGGTGAAGAAAACATTGACAACGACATTTTGGTGTCTGACACCAAAGAGCACATTGTTCAAATGAGCAATGGCTGCGTGTGCTGCACGATCCGTGAAGACTTGCGCACCACCTTGCAAGAATTGGCAGAAAAGAAACGCAAAGGTGAACTCGACTTTGACCGTGTGGTCATCGAGACCACGGGCTTGGCCGATCCCGGCCCGGTTGCACAAACTTTTTTCATGGACGATGAAATCGCAGAAAGTTTTCTGTTGGACTCGGTGTTGACGTTGGTGGACGCCAAGCACGCCGCGCAAACGCTGAACGACCGCCAAGAAGCACGCCGACAAGTGGGGTTTGCCGATCAAATCTTCATCAGCAAAAGCGAATTGGTCAGCGCCGAGGAATTGGACGCCTTGCAGCACCGCCTCAAACACATGAACCCGCGCGCGCCGCAACACACCGTGCATTTCGGTGAGATTGGCTTGGACAAAGTGTTCGATTTGCGCGGCTTTAACCTGAACACCACGCTGGAAATCGACCCGGATTTTTTGAGCGAAGGACACGATCACCACCATCACGATGGCGAGCATTGCGATCACCCTTCACATGCCCATGACCACCACGGCGACCATGACCACGCGCATGGCCATGGCCACGGACACCACCATCACCATGACGATGATGTCAAAAGCTTTGTATTCAAAGCCGACCGTGCCCTTGACCCTGCCAAACTCGAAGATTTCTTGGGCGCCATCGTCAACATTTATGGGCCGCGCATGCTGCGCTACAAAGGCGTGTTGCACATGAAAGGCACCGAGCGCAAAGTGATTTTTCAAGGCGTGCACCAACTGATGGGCAGCGATTTGGGGCAACCTTGGGACAAGAATGAGAAGCGAATGAGCAAAATGGTATTCATTGGCATCGATTTGCCTCGCGATATCTTCATGCAAGGGCTGCAACAGTGCGTAAGCTGAGTACAATCCGCGCGCCACTGGCGTCTCATGTGACATGCATGCGACGCGATACAAAAATGGCAAAGATGTATTCAATAACAGAGGTCTTGGCGATGGAAGTCCTCCATCGGATCTGGCCCACAGGAGAAGTACAGTGAAAAAGACAAAACACAGCGCGAGTGCAAAGGCCAAAGCCAAGACCCAAGCGCCCGTAAAAAAGCCCGTGTCTGCCAAAACCAAAACTGCTGTGAAAAAACCTGCGCCCGTCAAAAAAGCCGCCGTGAAAAAACCGCTGTCTGCCAAGCCAGCCCCGAAAAAAACCGCTGCCAAAAAAGCCGTTCCTGCCAAAGCAGCCACCAAACCCTCGGCTGTGAAAAAACCGGCGGCCAAAAAAGCCGTACCCAGCAAAAAACCGGCGACCAAAAAAACCGTTGCCGTGAAGAAAGCCGCGGCCCAAAAACCCGTGGCCAAAAAACCCGTTCCGAAAAAAGTCACTCCCGCCAAAAAAGCAGTTATCAAAACTCCAACAGCCTCCCGTACAGGCAAAGTGTCGAAAGCCCCGGCCAAGACATTGCCTGCCGCCAAGAAATCAACCCCTGCAAAAACTGCGCCCTCATCCGTGACAAGTGCTACCAAATCTTCCTCTGTGAAAAACGACAAAGCCTCTGCCAAAGCCGTGGCCGTGAAACCCAGTCAACCCACTGCACCTGCGGTGGAAGTGGCCAAAAAATCACCTCGCGCCGCCAAAGCCATGGCGATGATGCCGCCCCCGCCCGGACAAAGCGTGGCATCGACCACCGCCAAATCCAGTTATGGCCCGATCATGGTGCCCAGCTTGCCTGCGGTGGTGCCCGTGGTCCCTGTGAAAAACCCCAAACTCGCGAACAACTGGAAAAACACAACGCCCGACAAGGTCACCGACGAAGAAGTGATCGCCATGTCAGATGACGACTACATGAATGCATTTCAAATGGCGTTCTTCCGTCACAAGTTGGTACAGCTGAAAAATGACATCCTGATCAACGCGGGCGAAACCACCGAGCACTTGCGTGAAGACACGGTGATCGTGCCTGACCCGGCCGACCGCGCCACGATTGAAGAAGAACACGCGCTCGAGTTGCGCACACGCGATCGCGAGCGCAAGCTGTTGAAAAAAATCGAGCAATCGATCAGTCGCATCGACTCGGGCGACTATGGCTACTGCGATGAAACCGGTGAGCCGATCGGGGTAGGCCGCTTGATTGCGCGACCCACCGCCACGTTGTCGCTTGAAGCGCAACAAAGGCGGGAGTTGAAACAAAAAATGTTTGGTGATTGACGCGCGCTTGCCACAACGACCTGTGCAGGCCCTCACCGGCCTGCATTTTTTTTGCCTTTGAAAAGCTGATAAGTCACTTTCAGACTGTTTGGTAAGTGCTTATGGCATATTAACTTTTTTAAATAGAGTCGATATGCGATTTGGTTCCTAAGTCGTTGATTTTATTTGTAAAACATCAAATTTGGTTGGTATTGCAGTAAATCTCTGTTAAAGTGCAAACAAGTGGTATTTTGTGGGAAATTCAAGATTTCCACAGGCTGGCTGCTCTGTTTTGTTCTCAAAGGGGTTGATTGCTGTGTTTCAAGGTGCTTCGTCGCTGAGTTTGGACGCCAAAGGCCGTTTATCGGTGCCGACACGGCACCGGGACGTGTTGAGCGCGACCGCGGCCGGGCAGCTCACCATCACCCGTCACCCGCATGGCTGTTTGATGCTGTTTCCCCGCAGCGAATGGGAAAAATTTCGAGAGCGCGTCGCGGCATTGCCAATGACAGCGCATTGGTGGAAGCGCATTTTTCTGGGCAACGCCATGGACGTGGACATGGACAGCACAGGCCGGGTGTTGATCTCGCCTGAATTGCGCGAAGCCACCCACATCACCAAAGAAACCATTTTGTTGGGCATGGGCAGCCACTTTGAACTGTGGGACAAGTCCACCTATGAAGCACAGGAAGCCCTGGCCATGCAAGGCGACATGCCTGATGTGCTGCGGGATTTTTCGATTTAACGTGGAATGGCGACAACTGAATGGGCACACACCACCGTCATGTTGAAGGAGGCGGTCGAGGCGCTGGACGTCCAGGCCGAAGCCACTTATGTCGACACAACCTTTGGCCGCGGCGGGCATGCAAAGCGCATCTTGGAC
>CANGZG010000110.1 GCA_947458415.1 Comamonadaceae bacterium
CCATTGGCATTTCAGACCTGAAAAAGCGTGTGCGTTTATCGCTGATGTACAGGCATATCAGCAACCTGGACATCAAGCTGCCCAACAACGGCACCAATTTTGTGGGCTTGGGCTTGAGTTACCGGTTCAACGATTGAACGTTCAGCACTGAAGCGGGCAGCCAGCCTGTTATCGGACAATGGCGACATCTTTGAAAGACCACGCATGTCCAACTCCCTCACACTGACCCGCCCCGACGATTGGCATGTGCATTTGCGCGATGGCGATGCCCTGTCCGCCGTCGTGCCTCACACTGCCGCCCAATTCGCTCGCGCGGTGGTCATGCCGAATTTGAAGCCACCGGTGACCACCACCGCGCAAGCCTTGGCATACCAGCAGCGTATCCAAGCCGCCTTGCCCGCTGACACCCTCTTTCAGCCACTGATGACGCTGTACTTGACCGACCACACACCTGCTGAAGAAATTCAGCGCGCGCATGACGAAGGTGTGGTGGCGGTGAAGTTGTACCCTGCGGGCGCGACCACCAACAGCAGCGCGGGCGTCACCGATTTACGCCACACACACGCCACGCTCGAAGCCATGCAACGGGTGGGCATGCCGCTGTTGGTGCATGGCGAAGTGACCGACCCAGACATCGATTTGTTTGACCGCGAGGCCGTGTTCATTGACAAACACCTGATGCCATTGCGACGCGATTTCCCCGAATTGAAAATCGTGTTTGAGCACATCACCACCCGCGAAGCGGCGCAATACGTGGCGCAAGCCGGTGCGTTCACCGCGGCCACCATCACCGCGCACCATTTGCTGTTCAATCGCAATGCCTTGTTCCTGGGGGGTGTGCGTCCGCACTATTACTGCTTGCCCGTGCTCAAGCGCGAAACTCACCGCCAAGCGTTGTTGCAGGCGGTGGCGTCTGGCAGCGATCGGTTTTTCTTGGGCACCGACAGCGCGCCACATGCCACGCATTTGAAGGAACACGCCAGCGGTTGCGCCGGTTGCTATACCGCGTTGTCTGCGCTGGAGTTGTACGCGCAAGCGTTTGAGAGTGTGAACGCCTTGGACAAGTTAGAGGGTTTTGCCAGTTTTCATGGCCCCGATTTTTATGGCTTGCCGCGCAACACAGAGCGTGTCACATTGAAGCGTCAGCAATGGACGTTACCGGAAGAACTGCCCTTGGGGCAAGCCAGCATCAAACCCTTGTGTGGTGGTGAAACCTTGGCTTGGCAATTGCAGCCTGTGTGAACCGTGCCAGACATCGACTGGCAGTTGCCTTGGTTTGCCCCTTGGGCCAGACACGGTGCGTTGGTCGCGAACGCATGGCGCCAGACACCTGATGCATTGCATGCGGCTTTGAATTCTGCGCTGTCGTCCGACAGTGCCATGCGGTTTGTGCCGCAAGACAACTTGCCTGACGGCACCGCTTATGAGTCGTTCATTTTTCAAGCGCACCGCATTCCCACCCGTAACCACACGCATGATTTTTTCAATGGCTTGTGTTGGTTGCGCTTCCCCCAAACCAAGGCGCAACTCAACCGATTGCAGGCAGAGGAAATTGCGCGCGACGGCGTTGGCGCACACCGGGGGCGCTTACGCGATGCGTTGACGGTGTTCGATGAAAACGCGGGCTTGTTGTGGGCGCCACCGGTCATCTGGCAAGCCTTGCAAGCCAAACAATGGCGTGATCTGTTCGTGACCCACCGTGCTGCATGGGCGCAATGCCATTTGCAATTGTTTGGACACGCGCTGCTGGAAAAATGTTTAACCCCTTACAAAGGCATCACCGCGCACGTGTGGTGCCTGCCGTTGCCAACGCATGAAAGTGATGCGCAAATTGACGCAAGCTTGTGTCAACAACTCACACCAGACGCGTTGAGAGGCAAGCCGTTTGCGCCCCTGCCGCTGGCAGGCATCCCGGGTTGGTGGCCGGACAACCATGCCCCTGAGTTTTATGAGGACAAAAAAGTATTCAGGGATTGAAAAACAAGGGATCACCCTTACATTCTGCGCACCTGGCCCGTCAGTGTGGGCCGGTTTCAAAAGGACACCATGAAACGCATTTTGTTATTGATCGTGACCAACCTTGCTGTCATGTTGGTGCTGGGCATCGTCGCCAGCTTATTGGGCGTGAACCGGTTCTTGACAGCCAACGGGCTCAACCTGACCGCGCTGCTGGGCTTTGCCGCCATCATGGGTTTTGGCGGCGCGTTCATTTCATTGTTGATCAGCAAGCCCATGGCCAAATGGACCACGGGTGCACAAGTCATCACGCAACCGCAAAACGCAGACGAGGCATGGTTGGTGGATACCGTGCGGCAATTGTCACAACGCGCGCAATTGGAGATGCCAGAAGTCGCCATTTATGACGGCGAACCGAATGCATTCGCCACCGGCGCGTTTCGCAATTCCGCCTTGGTCGCGGTGTCGACCGGTTTGTTGCAAGGCATGACCCGCGAAGAAGTTGAAGCGGTGCTGGCGCACGAGGTGGCGCACATCCAAAACGGTGACATGGTCACATTGACGTTGGTGCAAGGTGTGCTCAATACCTTTGTGGTGTTCCTCAGCCGTGTCATCGGTTATGCAGTGGACAGCTTTCTTCGCAAAAACGATGAACAAAACAGTGGCCCTGGCATCGCCTATTACGTCGTCAGCATCGTGCTCGACATTGTGTTGGGCATTGCTGCCAGCATCGTGGTGGCTTGGTTCAGTCGCCAACGCGAGTTCCGCGCGGATGCAGGCGCAGCAGCGTTGATGGGCAGAAAGCAACCGATGGTGAACGCATTGACCCGTTTGCAGCACATGCAGTCTGAGGGCCTGCCGCCCAGTCTGCAAGCCATGGGCATCAGTGGCGGTTTGGGCAAAATGTTTTCATCACACCCACCGCTGGAAGAACGCATCGCTGCATTGCAAAACGCGGCCTGACACACACGCCTTCTTCTCGTGAAACGCGATCAGCCCAGTGCTTGGGCGATCGCGTTTTTTTTCACCAAAGGTTTGGGGCATTTGGGCAGGTCAAACCAACTGCGCACGTCCTCTTGCAAACCGACCCCATGCATGAAGTTGTAGATGGCTTTTTTCAAACCGCGACCCAAGAGATCGTGGTCGGTGCCAGTGGGGTCGATGAAGCCCACGTCGTTTTGCGCAAACCCGCCGTCTGGCAGGGGCAGCAATTGCACCCCATACGCCTCAGGGTTCATGCCCACCGGTGAATGCACCGTGCAAGCAAAACGGTGAAAAAACCCGCTGTGTATGCAACCGTTTTCAAACAACTGCCGCACATATTCCAAGGCGTCCACCGTGTCTTGCACGGTCTGTGTGGGAAAACCGTACATCAGATACGCGTGTACCAACACACCAGCATTTGCGAACCCTTGCGTGACCCTTGCCACTTGCGCCACGGTCACGCCTTTTTGCATCAAAGCCAGCAGCCGGTCAGACGCTACTTCCAAACCACCAGACATGGCGATGCATCCGCTTTCTGCCAACAACTCGCACAGGTCAGGGGTGAAGGTTTTTTCAAACCGGATGTTGCCCCACCAAGTCACTTGCAACTGGCGGCGCACTATTTCCTCGGCCATGGCTTTGAGTGCTTTGGGTGGGGCTGCCTCGTCGACAAAATGAAAACCGGTTTGGCCGGTTTCTTCAATGACGCGCTCTATCCGGTCCACCAACGTCAGCGCTGAAGCCGCGTCATAGCGCGAGATGTAGTCCAGCGACACATCACAAAAACTGCATTTTTTCCAATAGCACCCGTGCGCCACGGTCAATTTGTTCCAACGCCCATCGCTCCATAAGCGGTGCATCGGGTTGAGCATGTCAAGCAACGACAGGTAATCATGCAAGGGCAAGCCATCCCATGTGGGCGTGCCCACCTCGTCAAAGGGGATGTCTGGTTCAGCCCAGTTGACATAGCGCACCGCATCATCGGAACGCACAAAACTGCGCACCAGTCGTTGTGGCGAGCGTTTACCTTGCAAATGTTCTATCAAGGACAGCACGGGTCGCTCGCCGGCATCCAAAGTCACGACATCGACAAACTCAAACAACCGAGGCTCACGCAATGCACGCAGTTCGGTGTTGACATAGCCGCCACCCAAACACACGGTGACAGTCGGGTCATGTTGTTTGATGCTTTGACCGATGCGCAATGCGGCGTACACCGCCCCGGGAAAGGGCACAGACAACAGCACCAAGTTGGGCTGGTGCTCACGCATGGCTTTCAGGGTGAGTTCGTGCAACAGTTGGTCCATCAGGTTGCGGGGTGCGGCCAAGGCTTGGGCAAGCGCGTCAAAACTGGCTTGGCTGCTGGCCAGCGATTCGCCGTAGCGGACAAATTCAAAGCGCGGGTCAACCGCATCGCGCAACACATCGGCGATGTCATTCAGGTAAAGCGTGGCCAAATGCCGGGCCCTGTCTTGTTGTCCCAATGCACCGAACGCCCAACCCAGCGGATCGCCGCTGTCATCATCGAATGCATCCAACGCGGCAAAACGCGGCCCCTCAGGCAAAAACCCCCGTCCTGCGATCCGGTGACACAGCGTGGCATCGCGGCCTTGCAAAAACGCAATGGTTGGCAACACGGTCTGTTGGTAACGCGGAAAATGGTCGAGAAATGCGTTCACGCTCGCTGACCGCGCGGCTTCGGGCATGGCTTGCGCCAATTGCTTGACTTGCAAAAGGTAATGCGGTGTCAACAAGGCCAGCACCAACCCCAGCGCCAAGTCAACCTGGGTCGCGGCCACACCTCGGCTGCGCAAAAAACCTGTCAAGTAAGCCGTGGACGGGTAAGGCGTGTTGAGTTGCGTCATCGGTGGGATGACACTGAGCACGCGCACCTGTGTCGGTGCGTGGGACGGGTTGGCGTGCAAGGTCAAATGCTCAAGCGGGCAAGTAACCTTCGACAGACAAATAACGTTCGCCGGTGTCGTAGTTAAAGCCCAGCACTTTGGCACCTGCAGGCAGTTCAGACAGTTTTTGTGCGATGGCCGCCAGCGTCGCGCCGCTGGAAATGCCCACCAACATGCCTTCTTCACGCGCAGCACGTCGGCCAAATTCGCGGGCGTCTTCCGCGTCCACTTGAATCACGCCGCTGAGCAAATCGGTGTGCAAGTTGGTCGGAATGAAACCAGCGCCAATGCCTTGGATCGGATGGGGGGAGGGCGCTCCCCCAGAGATGACGGGCGAGGCTTTGGGTTCAACCGCAAACACTTGCAGAGACGGCCATTTGTCTTTCAAGACTTGGGCGCAACCGGTGAGGTGCCCGCCCGTGCCCACACCGGTGATGATGGCGTCCAAACCCTCCGGGAAATCCGCCAGAATTTCCAGCGCCGTGGTGCGCGCATGCACCGCGATGTTGGCTGGGTTTTCAAACTGTTGTGGCATCCATGCGCCGGGCGTGTCGGCGACCAATGCTTGCGCGCGGGCGATCGCGCCTTTCATGCCTTTCTCGCGCGGTGTCAAGTCGAAGCTTGCGCCATAGGCCAGCATCAGGCGGCGGCGTTCAATCGACATGCTGTCAGGCATCACCAACACCAATTTGTAGCCCTTGACCGCGGCCACCATGGCCAGACCGACACCGGTGTTGCCTGAAGTGGGTTCGATGATGGTGCCACCGGGTTGGAGAACCCCAGAGGCTTCGGCCGCCTCAATCATCGACAACGCGATCCGGTCTTTGATGGAGCCACCGGGGTTGCTGCGCTCGGATTTGATCCAAACCTGGTGCTTGTCACCAAACAAGCGGTTGATGCGGATGTGCGGTGTGTGACCAATGGTCGCCAAAATATTGTGTGCTTTCATGGGTTAGCTCCGGAGCGTCTGTGGGATGCATTCTGCATCAGTTGAATGGCCAGGGCCTCGCCGAGTTTGATGCCATCGACAGCCGCCGACAAAATCCCGCCTGCGTAGCCGGCGCCTTCACCGCCGGGGAACAAACCGCGCAGGTTGGGGCTTTGCAGTTGTGCATCGCGGTCAATGCGCAAGGGTGAGGATGTGCGGGTTTCAACGCCAGTCAATACCGCATCGGCGCGGTCAAAGCCTTTGATCTTTTGACCAAACACGGGCAGGGCCTCGCGCATGGCTTCGATGGCGTAGAGGGGCAGCACCTGCGCCAAATCGGTCATGTGCACACCGGGTCGGTAAGACGGTTCGACATCGCCCAATGCGCTAGACGCTTGGCCCCGCAGCAAGTCGCCCACCAACTGCCCGGGTGCGCGGTAGTCGCTGCCACCGGCGGTGAACGCCAGAGACTCGAGCTGGCGTTGCAACACCATGCCCGCCAATGGATGAAAACCGTCTGGGGTGTCGCGGGTGTCCAACCGAACCGCATTGCCCACCTCTTGACCCAGTACCGACTCCCACAGCGAGGGGTCTTGGGGGAAATCGCGCGGATCAATACCGACCACGATGCCCGCATTGGCATTGCGTTCGTTGCGCGAGTACTGGCTCATGCCATTGGTGACCACGCGGCCTGCCTCGCTGGTGGCCGCCACCACGGTACCGCCGGGGCACATGCAAAAACTGTAGACCGAACGCCCGTTGGCGGCATGGTGAACCAGTTTGTAATCGGCCGCACCCAACATGGGGTGACCGGCATGGATGCCCCAACGTGCGCGGTCGATCATGCCTTGTGGGTGCTCAATTCGCACACCGATGGAGAACGGTTTGGCTTGCATGGCCACGCCATGGCGGTGCAGCATGGTGAAGCTGTCGCGGGCGCTGTGCCCCAGCGCCATCACGACCCATTTCGCATTCAAGCTGTAGGGCACGCCGGTGTCTTGCGGCAGTATGTCAAGCGCTTGCAGTTGCGTTTGTGCGCCGAGGTGTTCAGTGCGGATATCGGTCACGCGTTGGTTGAACCGCAGCTCGCCGCCCAAACGAATGATTTCTTCGCGCAAACCTTCCACCACCTTCACCAGTTTGAAAGTGCCGATGTGCGGGTGTGCCGCCCACAAGATGTCTTCAGGCGCGCCAAAACGCACCAACTCTTGCATCACTTTGCGTCCCAAGTGACGCGGGTCTTTGATTTGGCTGTAGAGCTTGCCATCAGAAAAAGTGCCTGCGCCACCCTCGCCAAATTGCACATTGCTTTCGGGGTTCAGCACCGATTTGCGCCACAAACCCCATGTGTCTTTCGTGCGTTGACGCACCGGTGGTCCCCGCTCGATGACGATGGGCTTGAGCCCCATTTGCGCCAGCACCAACGCGGCAAACATGCCGCAAGGGCCAAACCCCACCACGACCGGACGCATGCCATCAGACGGGTTGTGGTCAGCACTTGCTTGGACTGGCGCACGCCAATGCATGTCGGGCGTGGCTTGGATGTGCGGATGTTGGGCGTGTTGTTGCAGCAGTTGTGTGGCTTGCGCTGCACTGTGCAGCGAAATGTCGACGATGTAGACCACCCAAAGTTGCTGTTTGCGGGCATCAAAGCTGCGCTTGAACACAGACAGGCTGGCGATATCGGTCGCATCCATTTGCAAGGTGTCTGCGGCCAGCGCTTGCAGCGCAGCCAGTGGGTGAGGGGGAAATTGCCGATCGGCGTGCGTCTCGGCGGGTGCATCGGCGGCGCGCGGCGCCATCTGGGGCAGTGCCGACAAAGGCAACTTGAGTTCAGACAAGCGAATCATGTGGCAGGGCCCGTGGTTATCGGGCAGGCAATGGAAGCAACCGATTTTAGGCGTCACAGCCTGAACAGCTATTTTTTCAGGCTGGCGTTTGGCGTAGATCAACCCGTTTGAAGCCGCGGGCGGATAATGCCCATGTGAAGCTCGCTAGGCCGTCGCTGGTGTCATCTGGGAAACCTGACACTGGAGGAACGTCCGGACTGCACAGGACAGCGCAGGAGGTAACACCTCTCCA
>CANGZG010000111.1 GCA_947458415.1 Comamonadaceae bacterium
TCCACAGACAACGCTGAGGTTTCCAACTTCGTGGGCTCAGCAAGCGCTGCGTTCTCGGTATGGGGCTTGACAGGATCCAACCTCGGCTGGTTGTCTGCAGTTGCAGCGCCATTCAAAGTCGCCGGGGCAGTGGCGAGCGACGCAGGTTCAGAAGCAGTTGCCACGGCTTGCGTCTTGACCTGTTCTGTTTTGACCGCTTGGCTTGCAACTGGCTCGCGCGAATCAGCTGTTGGGGTTTGCTCTGTCGGGACAGACACACCAATGGGGTTCACCCATTCGGAAAATTTGGAAACGGGTATGTCTTGGCTGGATTGCCAACCTGCAATTGCCAACAAACCAAAGGCCAACAACACGAACACGGAGAGCACACCGCCCAATCGGGCAGGACGGCGCACCACCGAGGTGACCACATTGCCGCTGAGATTTTTTTCCGACAAACGAATGATGTCATCGATGACATTGGCTGGTGAGCGAGGCGCAGGTTCTTCGGCCATGGCTTTCAAAGGCGCGCCCACTGGGGCAGGGTTCTCAAGCATGCGAATGACGCGACGCAAAGACTGCGATTTGATTTGAGGCGAGTAAAACAGGTTGTCGCCGCCGTCTTCCAGTTGACGAATTTGACCCGCAGACAAATTGGCCATGGCAGCCAATTGAGCAATGTTCAAACCCGCAGCTTCTCGCAGGTCTCTCAAATGCTCAGCGTCTTCGCGTTCTTTTTCTTCCATCAGTGGTTTGTCTGTGGCAAATAATCAAAAAATGTACTGTAATCAGAGAAATTAGTCCATGCTGATTTCCGCGAGATTTTAGTTACTTTAGTGATCTTTTTTCTGCCACTGTCCTGCTGTTTTGTTTTTCTCAGTCCCATGATGTCTTCCCTCCCCTCCCTCGAAGTGCGACAGATCGCACGTTCAAGCACGCTGGCGCCCCTTGTTTTCTTGCACGAAGGCTTGGGCTCGGTGGCCATGTGGTCCAGCCGCACCATGGATTGGCCTTTGGCTGTTTGCCAAGCAACAGAGCGTGCAGGCTTGTTGTATTCGCGCCTTGGCTATGGCAAATCCGACCCCATTCCCGATGTGCGCGGCACTGGTCGACTGGGGCCCGACTACATGCACCGCGAAGCGTGGGATGTGTTGCCTGCGCTGTTGAAAGCGCACGGCATCGCACAACCTGTGCTGCTGGGACACTCGGACGGTGCCACGATTGCATTGCTGCATGCCGCCCGTCACACAGTGACCGCCACCATTGCCATGGCACCGCACTTGTGGGTGGAAGACATCAGCCTGCGTTCCATCACAGCGGCCAAAACGGCCTTTGAAGCAGGCGGCTTGCGACAGAAACTCTCGCGTTATCACGCGGATGTTGACGCTGCATTTTGGCAATGGAACGATGTTTGGTTGTCCGATGCCTTTCGAAGTTTTGACATTCGCCAAACATGCCAAGACATCACAACACCGGTGCTTGCCATGCAAGGGGTGGACGATATGTACGGCAGTTTGCGGCATATCGAAGAATTGCAAACCCAAGGCCATGTTCAACGCGAGGTGCTGTCAGACTGCGGACATTCACCGCACCGAGACCAACCCACCCAAAGCCTCGAATCGGTCGCCGATTTTTTAAAACATTTACCCTGAACGTTTGGGGTGTTCAGGGCTTGCGTGTCAGCGATTCGAGTTCGTGCGCTGTCAGCCATCGCCATTGGCCAGGCGCCAATTCATCACCCAAGGTCATTTCGCCGATTTGACAACGGTGCAACTGCACCACCTTGTGGCCCGTGGCCGCCAGCATGCGTTTGACTTGGTGGTATTTGCCTTCCGTCAACGTCAATTGCATCTGGTGGGTTCCCGTCAGCACACAAGCAGCAGCCTAGACGGGTTTGGGGTCGTCATTCTACACCACCCCCTTCATGAGCTTGTCAACCACGGCTTCATTGAGCACGTCTTCCGTGCATAAGGCATACACCTTGGGCACATGGTGTTTGGGTGAACTCATGCGGTGAATGAACTGTCCATCGTCGCTCAACAACAGCATGCCAGTGGTGTCTTGGTCTAACCGCCCCACGGCTTGCACACCTTGCAAGCCGGTCTTGGCAGGACGCTGTCGCAACGGCGTGGGCAACAACGAATACACGCTGGGCCAAGCCGATGGTTTGTGGGAACACTCGGTCCCTGCGGGTTTGTGCAAAAGCACATAGGCTTTTGCGTGGTACTGCCAAAGTATGCCTTGCACCATGAAGGCCATGGCTTGCGTGGCCTCCACCCGCGCGTCGGTGTCGATCACGTTGACCAATCCTGCACCCAAGTCAAATTTCACCAAGCCTTGCTGCACCAGACCCGCGCAAATGCGACGGGTACCAAAGCCTTGGGAATACAAAAGATCGGTCACCAATGAAGGTTGCGGCATGTCAAACACGTATCAAAAGGGGCTGAGGGACATTGAGCGTAAGCGTTAAAGTATGCCCCATGGAAAACATCGACGTCATGGTTCTGCGCTCGTTGCGCAATTGGCGGCTCGCCGGGCAACGTGCCTTGCTGGCCACTGTGGTCCGCACCTGGGGTTCATCTCCGCGCCCGATCGGCTCCATCATGGCGCTGTGCGAAACCGGTGCAGTGGTGGGCTCGGTGTCAGGTGGTTGCATCGAAGACGATTTGATTTACAGGTTCACCCAAGCCTATGCTGGCGGACAGTCATTGGGAGAAACACAAACCATTCCCAGCGGCGCACCGCAACGGGTGAAATATGGCATTACCGCAGACGAAGCTCATCGGTTTGGATTGCCTTGCGGCGGTACGCTGGAATTGCTGTTGGAGTTTGACCCCGATGCAAGGCAGTTAGAGCAGTTGGTGTTGTCGCTTGAACAAGGTCAGTTGATGCAACGCACCACGTTGCTGAGCGATGGTGCTGTCAACTTACAAACCAGCGAAACGCCCACCGAACTCCATATCGATGACACCCGACTGATCAACACATTTGGCCCTGAATACCGCATGCTGTTGATCGGTGCGGGTCAACTCACCGAGTACTTGGCCACCATGGCTTTGTTCAATGGGTTTGCGGTGACCGTGTGCGACCCGCGCGAAGAATACAGTGGTGCTTGGTCTGTGGCTAACGTCACCCTCACCAACGACATGCCAGACGACGTGGTGCAAAGCTTTCGCCCTGACCGCCGCAGTTGCGTGATTGCACTCACGCACGACCCGAAATTGGATGATTTGGCTTTGCTCGAAGCCTTGGACACGGATGCGTTTTATGTGGGCGCCATTGGTTCGCGGCGTAACAATGAAGCTCGGCACCAACGCATGGTCGACCACTTAGGCAAAACAGACGAGGAATTGAAACGACTGCGTGGCCCCATTGGCATTTACATTGGCAGCAAAACGCCTGCTGAGATTGCCGTCAGCATCATGGCCGAGGTGCTCGCCGTGAAAAACAATGTGCCTTTGCCGCGTGACATGGACGTGGCGCATGCGAAAAACACGCAAGAGATTGCACACAACGATCCAGGGGTGTTGGTCTGCGGCATTCGCCAAGCATGACCGACCTCTTCTCGTCAACCATTCACATGCGGCGGTGATTCTGTCAGCCCAGTGAATGCGTCTTCTCAGGCGACCACCATTCGCCCTGCTTGTTCTGCAACACCACATCCACTTGCCAAGCACGGGCGGTTCGTGCCACCCACTGTGGCGGACACATGAAAAACACCTTGGTCAAAGCATCAGCCAGCGCGCATGATGGCGCCATCACACTCACGCTGGACCAATAACGCGGGGAGTCACCCGTCTGCGGATCGAAAATATGGTGGTGCAAACGGTCTGGTGTGAACGTGGTGTGTGCATCTGAAGAAGTCGCCATCGCCAAACCGTTGGGCAAAGTCACCGCACGCTGGTCTTTAGCGCCAAGTGTGCTTTCGATACCCAGTCGCCAAGCGTGTTGATCTGGGGCCTGCCCCAGCGTGGTGGTCTCGCCTGTGTCTATCAAGGCATGCATGACGCCATGCGACTGCAACACGGCACGCACCAAATCTGCCGCATAACCTTGGGCGATGCCATTGAGAGACACCCCCATGCCTTTGGTGTTTAACCGAATGGCATGGGGGCTTGCCTCCACTGCACGCCAATTGACCAAATGCAACTGACGTCGCAAGCGGTGTTTGTCGGCCACAGCACCTGAGGCTTGCGCTTGCGACCACAGTGTCCACAAAGGTTGCACTGTGACATCAAACGCACCCCGACTGCGGGCTGCGACGTGTTGTGCCAAACGCATCACCGACAGCAATTGGGCCGATGGATTCAACAGCATGCCGTCACGGTTCAAGCGAGAGACAGCGCTGTCAGGGTTGAACAAACTCATGTCCGCTTCCACACGGCGAATGGCTTTGACAGCGTCGTTCAACGCCGCATCCAAACGGTGGGCATCGGCATGCGCGGCACGCAGCCACAAGGTGGTGCCAAACCCGGTCAATGCGCGTTCACGCCACACCAACCGATCTGCGTCCCGCGAAGACGCCCAACCAGCGTTCGCGGTGGGGCCTGACAAGCCATTGAGCAACGCGCCTGCGCCCCAGCCCAAACATTGACGGCGTGTGGTGCTCATGCGGTCACCTCGGGTTGAATCGGAATAAAGCGGCTGCCATCCTTGCGTTGCTGAATGAGTGGCAAGCAGCGTTGGTCATCTTGGTAGATGGACACACAATCCAAGCATTGGAAACATTCGCTGTAATTGACCTCACCTTGCTTGTCAATGGCCTGGTATTCACAACGATGACGGCAGGTCTGGCAAGGCGTCCCACACGCTTGTCGCCGAGGTATCCAAGACCAGCGTTGCAACACATTGGTCGCGGCCAATGCCGCACCCAAAGGACAGATGTACCGGCAGTAGCCCCTGTACACAAACACGCTCAGTCCCAAGCAAAACACCGCCCAAGCGATGTAAGGCCAGTCGCGCACAAAGTACAAACTGATGGCGGTTTTGAAGGGTTCGATCTCCACGGCCACTTCTGCCATGGACGGAGAAAACCAAACGCTTCCCAATATGAACACCAGCAACCCGTACTTGATCCATTTGAGCTTTCGGTCAATGGCGGTTTTCAGGCGACGGCGGCGCATACCGATGGCCGGTGTCAGCATGCTGATGAGTTCTTGCAAAGCCCCGAACGGACACAACCATCCACAGAATGTCCCTCTGCCCCACACCAGCAAAGTGCCCGCCACGAACACCCACAAGATCACCGTCATCGGGTCGTTCATGAAAAAGCCCAAGTCACCACCGTGTCGCAATTCGTCCAATGACGCGGTGATGTTGACGATGGTTAACTGGCCTTGCGCATACCAGCCGATGAAGCCCAAGGTGAACAGCAAATACGCGCTGCGCAACCACTTCAACGATGTGCTGTTGGCACTGGTGCGTTTTTGCATGACCAATCCCGCTGTCAACACCACCAAGCCCAAGACCAACGCCAAAATTTCACCCGCACGCGATTGCCATGTACTGACCCATTCGAACTCGGTCAAATCGGTGTCAATCAGTCCGTACCATGCAGCCCGCCAGCCATGGAATGAATAACTCAAAGGAAATGTGGTGTTCGCCACTTGGTTGACATAGCTGCCAAACCTGCGTCCCCATTTCAAATCCAGTTCAAATGCCGCAGCAGGGTCCAGCGGCGTGGCGTTGTCGGCAATGAAGAAATACGCGCGCGTGGTTTCCGGATACCCGGGCACCCGCAAGCCCTTGTCATAAGACATCAAACGCAATTTCAATACTTGTCCGTTTTGCTTGACCTCAAACGGCAAATCTTCCTGAACCCGCTGGCTTTCATAATTCATGCGTGCCATCGGGCCGGACTCGGTCACCAACAAGGCGTGCGACTGGCGGCGGTTCGTGCTGAGCAAACGCCAGCCATCGCTGTCCAACAGATTACGGCCAATCGAGGGCAAGCTCACCAGTGACACGTGAAGTTTGAGTGCCACTTCGTCAGGATTGGCGGCGGCCAACTTGTCCGTCCCTGCAGCCTTGGTCCCCGCAAAGGCCTGTTCAATCTCTCCCCGCGTCAACACATGCTCGCTGACCATGCCGCGCGAGCGCAGGGTGTCCCAAGACAAGGGCGCAAATTTTTCGTTGAGCGGTTTTTGTCTGACGCCAGAGGCAGCCGCGCCAGCCAGCATGCCATTGGCTTGCGCTTCTGCATGCGCCATGGCCACCGAGGCGGCGGACAGCACAATCGTTTTGTCAATCGCTTTGGCTGTGACGGTGCCGGCTTGCACGCCGTGCAGCGCGGCATACTTCTCGTCTCTTCGAGGGGTTGCCGTGTGTGCAAATATTTGAATGTTGTGCTGCGTGGACAAGCCCGCATACTGCGCTGCGAATTGGGTCAATTTGGCAATGCCGGCTTCGGACCGAAACAATGGCTCTTTGTGGTCCAGCAATTTCGATTCAAGGTAATTGCCCTGCAAATCCATGACCACCATCACATTGATGGGTTTGCCGCCATAACCCCGCACGGGTTCGAAATCAACCGTTTCAAACACATAGGCTTTGAGGGTCGGCTTGGCATCCGGGTCAGCCGGGTCTTTGACAAACAAAGGCCACACGGGCAAGTTGGGTTGAATGTCGCCGACGATGTACTGGGATGCAAACAGTTGGTCAATGTCAGACTTGACCAACATGCCCGCGTTTGTTGCTGCATGGAACACACACAACACCCACCATGCACCGAATCGGCAACCCAACCGCCATAAACACTTCAAAGACATACGCATCCCATGAACCTACGGATTTATAACACTGATGCGTATAGGGTTAACCACTGCCACAGGCGGTGACTGGTCATATGGGGGACTGCCATCGGACGCTGAGAGGGTCAGCGCAGAGGGGTCAGGCGTGCCGCTGTGCGAGCCAGGCCGAGAATTCCGCACCCACTTGCGGGTGGTGCTGACCCAAATCGACCGTGGCTTGGAGAAACCCGAGTTTGCTGCCGCAGTCGTAGCGTGTGCCTTGGTAACGGTAAGCCAGCACCTGCTCTTTGCGCAGCAGTTGCGCGATCGCGTCGGTCAATTGAATTTCACCGCCAGCCCCTTTGGGTGTGGTCTTCAACTCTTCAAAAATGCGGGGCGTCAACACATAACGGCCTGCAACCGCCAGCGTGCTGGGCGCATTCGCAGGGGCAGGCTTTTCAACAATGCCCGTCAATTGGGTCAGTTGGTCGTTCACCGCGGTGCCACTGACGATGCCGTAGCGGTTGGTCTGGTCCAACGGCACGTCTTGTACCGCCAAGATACTGGCTTGGTGAACAGCGAATTGCTCGGTCATTTGCGCAGTGATGGAGGGCTGACCCACCATCAGGTCATCGGCCAACAACACCGCAAAAGCTTCGTTGCCCACCAATTGCTCGGCACACAACACGGCGTGGCCCAAGCCCAATGCCCGGGGTTGACGCACATAGCTGCAGACCATGTCGTCCGGAGAAATGCTGCGGGCAATTTTCAGCAGTTCGGTTTTGCCTGCCTGCTCAAGTTCATTTTCCAATTCATAGGCCGTGTCGAAATGGTCCTCGACACTGCGTTTGGTGCGGCCCGTGACAAACACCATGTGGCGAATGCCCGCCTCGTAAGCCTCCTCGACCGCGTATTGGATCAGCGGCTTGTCCACCACTGGCAACATTTCTTTGGCCGAGGCCTTGGTGGCAGGCAAAAAACGGGAACCCAGCCCCGCGATGGGAAAAACAGCTTTGTGTATGCGTGTGCTCATGCCAGAGATTTTGGCATTGAAATATGGCATTTTTGAGAAAGATACTTGGCTGCTTTCAAACGACAAACGTTTGAATGACCAAAGAAAAA
>CANGZG010000112.1 GCA_947458415.1 Comamonadaceae bacterium
AAACACAAGCCGGTGTGCTGAATTTGGTGTTCAAAATCGCTGACGACAACGGTTTGTTACTGCTTGACCTCAAAGACCTGCGCGCCATGCTGCAGCATGTGGGCGAAAACGCCAAGGCATTCACCAGCGAGTACGGCAACATCAGTGCGGCCAGTGTCGGCGCCATTCAACGCGGCTTGCTGCAAATCGAATCACAAGGCGGCGACCGGTTCTTTGGCGAGCCCATGCTCGACATCCACGATTTCATGCAAACCGATCCCCACGGGCTGGGCTTGGTGAACATCTTGGCCGCTGACAAGTTGATGAACTCGCCTCGGCTTTACGCCAGCTTTTTGTTGTGGATGCTGTCTGAACTGTTTGAGCAATTGCCTGAAGTGGGCGACTTGGACAAACCCAAACTGGTGTTCTTTTTTGATGAAGCGCATTTGCTGTTCAACGACGCGCCCAAAGCGTTGATTGAGCGCATCGAACTGGTGGTGCGACTGGTGCGCTCCAAGGGTGTTGGCGTGTATTTCGTCACGCAAAACCCGCTGGACATTCCCGACAGCGTGCTCGGCCAATTGGGTAACCGCGTACAGCATGTGCTGCGCGCCTTCACCCCGCGCGACCAAAAAGCTGTCACAGCGACCGCACAAACCATGCGACCCAAACCAGGCTTGGACATCGAAGCGGCCATCACCGAATTGGCTGTCGGCGAAGCCTTGGTCAGCTTGCTCGACGCCAAAGGCCGGCCCAGCGAAACCGAACGTGTGTTCATCCTGCCGCCCGGCAGCCAATTGGGTCCGATCACCCCCGCACAACGCCAAGCCTTGATGGCGAATTCATTGGTGGCTGGCGTCTATGAAAAATCCATTGACCGCGAATCGGCCTACGAAAAAATCAAAGGACGCGCGCCTGCCATGGACGCGCAAGCGGTCAACCAAGCCAAGCAAACTGTGTCATCTTCCAACGCTGGCGAAAGCCAAGGCGTCATGGGCGAAGTGTCGGATTTGCTTTTTGGCTCGACCGGCCCGCGTGGCGGCAAACGCGACGGCGTGGCTCAACTCGTGATGCGCAGCGCAGTCAGAACCGTCGGCTCTGCCATCGGTCGAGAGATCGTGCGCGGCGTGTTGGGCGGTTTGCTGGGCGGACGCCGTCGTTGAATCGCTGGCTGGCCCCTGTCTTGTTGGCTGTCATACTGGCCTGTTTGCCAGCCGCACGGGCGCAAACCCCTTGGCCCGCCATGCAGGCACAGATGTACCCCTATGTCGAATCCATGCTGCAAACCCGCCCTGAACAAACCGTTCTGCTGGGCGAAGGCGAGCAGCAAACCGGTATTTTTTATGCCAGCGTGGCCGAGGCCTACACTGAGGAAATTCAAACAGCCTTGTTGGCCGATGCCGAAGAAAAGGACTGGCGTTTGCTGGCTGTGGTTCGCTTGGGCACCAGTTACATCATGACCATGAGCAAACAGGACCGGATGTTAGATTTGCGATTGACCAACACCGCCAACGGCGTGGATGCGGTGTATTCGGTCATGATGAACCAGTCAAAGCGCAAATGAAGCTGCCTCAACCCTTGGCCGTTGCGGCAACACGTTTTTCAATCATTCAATCTATTTGATGTTAATCATCAAATAAAGGCAATGAATTTGTTCAATTCCAACCTAAACTGATCTTTATGAACACTGATGAAACCTTTCAATCCAGCGATTCACACGCCCAAAGTTACACCCGAACGGCTGTGGCGATGCATTGGTTGCTCGGCATGGCTTTGGTCGGCATGTTTGCTGTCGGTTACTACATGGAGGATTTGCCCCTCTCGCCGGCGAAGCTGCAACTGTTCAATTGGCACAAATGGGCAGGCATTTGCTTGCTGACACTGTCGGTGTTGCGTTTGTTGTGGCGCATCACCCACCGCCCACCACCCTTGCCCGCAGACATCCAAAACGACATGCCCGCTTGGCAGCACCATGCCCACTACCTGACGCAGTACAGCATGTATGGCTTGTTTTTCTTGGTGCCGTTGGTTGGCTGGGCGTACAGCTCTGCGGCGGGTTTTCCGGTGGTTGTGTTTGGCGTGTTGCCACTGCCCGATTTTGTGCCCGCGAACGAGGCCTTGGCAGAACTGCTCAAAGCCTGGCATGAAGGCACTGCCATGGCGTTGGCCATTTTGATTTTGTTGCACGTGGCCGCCGCCATCAAACACCAATGGGTGGACAAGCACGCGTTACTGCAACGCATGTGGCCCCGCCGCTGAGCTGCTTACTTTTTTGGGACGCCCGATGTTGATCAACCACCGTTTCCTGCTCGCCACCTTGATGGCATGCGCCTTGTGGAGCCACTCCACAGCCTATGCCCAACAAAAATTACAAGCGGCACAAAGCGAAATTGTCTTTGTCAGCAAGCAAATGGGCGTGCCGGTGGAAGGCCGCTTCAAATCCTTTGACGCGCAAATCAGTTTTGACCCCGCTAAGCCGGCCAATGCCAAGATCAATTTCAGCGTTGACATGACCAGCGCCACACTCGGTCTCAAGGAAACCGACGCGGAATTACAAAAGCCCGACTGGTTCAGCACCGCCAAATTCGCCAAGGCAGGGTTTCAGTCGACCACCCTCAAACAGACCGCCGCTGGCAAGTACGAAGTCAGCGGCAAACTCTCCATCAAAGGCCTGAGCCAGGACATCGCGGTCCCAGTCAGCCTGACCCAAACCGGCGGGCTCACCACCGCCGTGGGTTCATTCGCACTTAAGCGTTTGGGCTTCAAGATCGGTGACAACGAATGGTCAGACACATCCATGGTGGCTGACGAAGTACAAGTGAAATTCAAATTTGTACTCACAGGCGTTGCCAAGCTTTAACCTTCACCTCAACCTCAGGAGTTTCTTCCATGCGTCATTTGTCACTTGCCTGCGCCGTCACGGCCAGCGTGTTCGCCTCTGTGTCTGCCCAAGCAGCCACTTATAACATCGACCCCACCCACACCTTTGTCACTTTCGAAGTCACCCACTTCGGCACGTCCACCAACCGTGGCCGTTTTGACAAAAAAGAAGGCGTGGTTCAATTCGACCGCGCCGCCAAAACAGGCAAAGTGAACCTGACCATCCAAGCCGATTCCATCAACACCGGCACAGAAGCGTTCAATGCCCACCTGAAAAAGCCCGACTTCTTCGACGCGGCCAAATTCCCCACCATGACCTTCAATTCCGACAAATTCAGCTTCAGCGGCGACAAAGTGTCCGAAGTGACTGGCCAGTTGACCATGCTCGGCAAGACCATGCCCGTGGTCTTGAAAGCGACCAACTTCAACTGCTATGACCACCCGATGCTCAAGCGTGAAGTGTGTGGCGGTGACTTTGAAACCACCATCCTGCGCAGCCAATGGGGCATGAACTGGGGCATCGATTTCGGCATCCCTGACAAAGTCAAACTGTTGATCCAAGTCGAGGGCGTGAAGCAGTAATACATTGTTAAGAAACGACCGCCGGATATGAATTCGGCGGTTGCAATACGTTATTTCCCTTACATAGCAATTGATTAATAAATCCCCATAAATCAAAGGGTTTACGATGATTGTGGTCTTTCGCTTGTCCGCTGAAGATGTTGATGCTTTCTGAGCATTCACAAGCGCAACAATCCAAGGAGAACGAATGAAACCCATCGCCGACCAGACGACCCCTGCCGTCGCTGACACCGTAGCAGCCAAACCCCAATCCCTTGCTCGTCGTGGCTTTTTGGCCAGCGCCGCTGCAGGTGTGGCAGCCGCTACCGCCACAGTTGCCAGCGCGAACGACAAGTTCATGCAAAACCGTGACTGGACCGGTAACCACCCTGTGACCTACCCAGAGCCTGCTTTTGAAGTGCTGGACAAGCGCTTCACAGGCCGCCAAGGCAATGCCACCTTGCAACGCATTTGGCACGGTCAAGGCCATGACGCTGCCTTGTGGTGTGAAGGTCCGGTGTGGATGGGCGACTGGGGCAATTTGCTGTGGAGTGACATCCCAAACAACCGTGTGTTGCGTTGGAACGAAGAAAACGGCGCTGTCAGCACATTTCAATCTGATTCAGGCTATTCCAATGGCCACAGCCGTGACATCCAAGGCCGCTTGATCGCCATGGAACATGACACACGTCGCGTGCGTCGCCGCAACTACGACGGCACATGGACGACTTTGTGTGACAGCTTCGGCGGCAAAAAACTCAATGCGCCTAACGATGCAGCCACCACACCTGACGGCTCCATCTACTTCACCGACCCAGGCTACGGCATCATGGGCCCCTACGAAGGCCACAAGGCTGAGTTTGAACTGCCCACACGCGTTTACCGCATTGCGCCAGACGGCAAGGTCACCGTGGCTGCTGAAGGCCCGATGCGTCGTCCTAACGGCATTTGCTTCTCACCTGACTTCAAGAAGTGTTACGTGGTTGACACCGGCGCGACCGACGGCCCAGGCAATCCCGCCAACATCATTGTGTTTGATGTGAAAGACCAAAAACTCAGCAACCCCAAAATCTTCGCTGACTTTGCCCCTGGTTTCACCGACGGTGTGCGTTGCGACACCGACGGCAACGTATGGTGCGGCTGGGGCTGGGGCGGCATGGAAACCAACGGCGTGCGTGTCCATCACCCGGATGGCACCTTGCTGGCTTTCCTGCACACCCCAGAGGTGATTGCCAATTTGACATTCGGTGGCACCAAACGCAACCGTTTGTTCATGTGCGGCTCTACCTCCATTTACGCCCTGTACGTGAATGCACAAGGTCACGCACTCAGCTGATCTTCAGCCAGACTGACATCAAACCCCGCTGTGCGTCATGCATGGCGGGGTTTTTTTGTGTTGCACTGTCATCCCGTTAAAGTATTTCAATTTCATTGATGCACAAACCATGCAAGACACCATCCTGCGTCCAGACGAAATTGCGAGTTACCACCGAAACGGTTTCGTCATTCCCTCTTTTCGCTTGCCTGCCGACATGGTGGGCCAACTGCAAACCACCTTGCAACAATTGATCGACGCCAACCCTGGCGTGCGTCCCGAAAAATTGGTGAGCGCACATATTGAAGGCAAGAACGGTGACGGTGTGGTCGGCAACCGCGATTTTTTGGATTTGGCCATGTACCCGCCGCTGGTGAACATGGTCTCCCAAGTGATTGGCGACGACGTGGCCTTGTGGGGTTGCCAAGTGTTTTGCAAACCGCCAGAGGAAGGCTATGAAACGCCCTGGCACCAAGACGGTCAGTATTGGCCGATCAGACCCTTGGCGACTTGCACGGTCTGGGTGGCACTGGAGCCCAGTTTGGTCAGCAACGGTTGCTTGCGGGTCATCCCCGGTTCGCACACGGACAAGGTACTGCATCCGCATTTGCACGAAGACAAAGTGGAACTGGTGCTGAACCAAGCCGTGGATGAGGACTGTTTTGACCCCAATGAAGCGGTTGACCTTGAATTGCAACCCGGTCAAATGTCATTGCACGATGTCTACATGATCCACGGCGCCAAAGCCAACACCTCGAACATCCGACGCACCGGCGTGGCCATCCGCTACATGCCCACCAGTTCGCACTTTGACCGCAACCTGCATCCCGCCAAAGGCACCAGCGGTCTGAACCTGAATTTCGCCACCCGCCCACTGTGGTTGCTCAAAGGCCGGGATGTCTGCGGGCTGAATGATTTTCAAATCGGCCACCGCTGAAACAATGGGTCAATCTCAAGGCTTTTGATAGCCTTTGCGTATCACGCGCCCAGCCGTTTTTTCAACTCCGGCGGGTTCGCAAACGTTTTGCGAAAGTGGTTGCCGTCTGCTTGCGCGTGCTTGATGCCAGCGGCTTTCACCGCGTCATCACTGACTTTGTGCAAGCGCGTGTACTGCGGATGGTGGTGTTCCATGTAAGGGTTGTTGCGCGCCGCGTTGTAGCAAAACAAAACTGTCCAACGCCGGTGGTCCGAGCGGTTTTGGTCTGATCGGTGCATGACATTCGCATGAAAAAACAAACCGTCTCCCGGATCAAGCTCGGCATAAACCAATTCCAGCGACTTGAGCATTTCATCGACCCGACGCGGATCCGCCCCCACTTGCTCACCCGGTAACACGCCGTGGTCGACACGCCCCGCCAAATGCGAACCTCGCAGCACTTGCAGGCAACCGTTTTCACGCGTGGTTTGATCCAGCGCCACCATGACACTGGCCATGAAGGGAAACACGCAGCCGTTGTGGTACCAGTAGCCGTAGTCTTGGTGCCACTCCCAAGCACCGCCCACCTTGGGCTCTTTCGCGGTCAATTTGGAGTGGTAGTGGTAGACCTCACCACCGAGCATGTCTTCCATGGTGTCGACCACTCGGTGCGTGCGTGCGGCCAAACCGTACACGCTGTCGCCGGGGTGGTTCCATGTCGCCATGCGCGTGGCTTTGCCGCTGGCGTCGTGCCGGTCGTACAAGCTTTCACGCAACTGGGGATCGGTCTCTATCGCGGCCCGCAACAATCCTGTTTCTTCGGCGTCAAACAAAGAGCGAATCACGACAAACCCGTCACGCTCGTAATCAAGCCGTTGCTGTGCAGTGAATAAGCTGGGCATGGCGAACTCCTTGTGTTGCTGTCAAGCTCGGGCGCGAAGCGGTTCGCCCGTCTGGGGCATTATGCGAGTAACCCCGTTTGCAAGGCAAGCATCAAGGGCACGGTGACCATGGCACAGATCACCGACAGCGACAAACTCACCGACACCTCGGCCTCTGCGACTTGGTAGCGCGTGGCGAACAAAAATGAATTGGCCCCCACGGGCATGCATGCGGTGACCAGCATCACGGTCATGGGCAAGGCAGGTAAACCCAACCACCAACCACCCGCCAAAATCAACAACGGGTGTAGCAAATTTTTCAGCACCACCATGTGCATGACCTCTTGCCAGTTCACCGGCACGGCCTGAGGCTGCACTGAACGCTGCCAAGGCCAACCGCCTTGCCCCAATACCCGCTGCAATTGCAAACCGACCATCAACAGCGCTATCGGTGAAAACGCCTTGCCCAGCCATTCAATCGGTTTGTCCACCACCTCGGGCAAAGTCAAGCCCGTCTGCGCAAACAACAAACCCGCCATGGCAGGCAACGACACCGGGTGAAGCACCGCCCCCTTGATCGCCTTCCACAGCGTGGCTGTCAGTGGCTGGCGCGAGGCAGCGTTGGCACCTTGGTTGGCCTCGCGCGCCCCTGCCAACTCGAACAACAGCGTGGCATAGGTCAAGATGATGAGCGCATGCACCGACACCAACGTCATGATGTAGACCTGCCCCTGCGCGCCATAAGCCAGCGTGATGAGGGGAATGCCAATCATCACTGCGTTGCTGTAGGTGCCTGTCAGTGCGCGCATGCAACCGCGCTGCGTCAAACCGTACACCGCCACCCACAGCGTGAACCACAACAAAGTGAGTGCGTGGTACATCATGACCGGACGCAAATCCAGTTCTGCCAAATGCACGCCCGACAAGGTGTGAAACAACAGCGCCGGACCCAACACATTGAAAGACAAGCGGGTGATGTCTTTCAAGCCCAGCTCGGTGACCCAGCCGAATCGCCCTGTCAGGTACCCGCAAACAATCAAAAAAATGACGGGCAACAGGGCTTGGAAAATATCGGACATGCGGGGATGTGCTTACCTTCGCGCAGGCGGCAGATCGGTGCAACTGCCGTGCGCCACTTCGGCTGCCATGCCAATGCTCTCGCCCAAAGTGGGGTGCGGGTGAATGGTTTTTCCGATGTCCACCGCGTCAGCGCCCATTTCGATGGCCAGTGCAATTTCGCCAACCATGTCGCCCGCGTGCGTGCCTACGATGCCGCCGCCCAAAATCTTGCCGTG
>CANGZG010000113.1 GCA_947458415.1 Comamonadaceae bacterium
AATTGTGCACAACGGCAACGAGCGTGTGGCGATTGCAGCAGCCAAGGCCGCGCTGGAACTCAAGTGCCCGCACCGCGTCATTTTGGGCACCGACGGCCCCGCCGGTTCAGGCGTGCAACCGCTGGGCATGTTGCGCATGGTGGCGCTCTTGTCGAGCTTGGCAAACATTCCCGCAGAGATGGTGTTTTGCTTTGCCACGGGCAACACTGCACGCATACGGCAGCTGAATTGCGGCCTGATTGAAGTCGGGCGCGCCGCCGATTTCGTGTTCATGGACCGCGCGCAACACACCGCTGGCAAAACATTGTTGGAGAGCGTGCAACTCGGTGACATCCCCGGCATCGGCATGGTGATGATCGACGGGCTGGTGCGTTGCATGCGTTCACGCAACACGCCGCCTGCGACCGAGGTGCCGGTGGTGGTGCATTGAAACCAACCTCTTTGACCGAGAACAGGGTGGCCGCCATGAACAAGCCGCCAGATGCCACACCCCCTTCATTGCACATCGCTGACGGTGTGGCGCGCATCACGCTCAACCGTCCGCTTCAGCGCAACCGGTTAGAAAACGCGGACCTGGGCACCTTGCTGAAACAGTTCGAGCTGATCAACAGCGACCCACAGGTGCGGGTGGCCGTGCTGACTGCGAACACCACAGGCCAACCCAAACCGGTGTTTTGCGCGGGCTATGACATCGGTGGCTTTCAACACAACGCACAAGGCTCCAGTGCATTTGAAACTGTGGCGCAAGCATGGGCGGACTTGCGACCGATCACCGTGTGCGCATTGAACGGCAGTGTGTACGGTGGCGCCACCGACTTGGTGCTGGCCTGCGACTTGCGCATGGCGCTGCAAGGCATCGAGTGGCGCATGCCTGCAACCGCATTGGGTTTGCATTACTACCCCAGTGGCTTGCAGCGCTATGTCAGCCACTTTGGCATCGCCTCGGCCAAACGCGCTTTTTTGACTGCGCGGGTTTTTGACCAAGCGCAGTTGCAAGCTTTGGGTTTGTTTGAGCATTGGAGCGAGCCGAATGCATTCGATGCCGATCTGCAAGCGCTGCTGGACGATGTGCTGGCACTGGCACCAGGGGCCGCGCAGCACACCAAGCGCTCACTCAATGAAATTGCCGCCGGCCTGTATGACGAAACCCGCTTGCGTCAACGCGAGACCGACAGCGCCGCCAGTGAAGATTTCGCCGAAGGCTTGAGGGCGTTTGCCGAGAAGCGCAAGCCCACCTTCCAAGGGCGTTGAGACCGACCCCAGTTTTTCCTATGGTTTTCACCACTTTACGAGTGGTTTTATCAATTTAAAGTCGAATTTGCTGCTTTTATTCGTTTTCTTAGCAAATTCTTATCCAAAAGATGAGTAACCGAATTCGTCAACTTTTCACCGTTGCCGTGGCTTTGCTGACCTGTGGTTTGCTGCACGCCCAAAACGCATTCGTGGTCGATGACACCACCCCGGTGATCTTCAGCGACAAAACCCAAGTGATGGTGCTTGAAGCGCCAAACGCCGACATGACGCTCGAAGAAGTGCGTCAACTCGATGCGCAATTTCAACCGGCCCAATCGATTGCCAGCATCACACCCACCAGCATCTACTGGATTCGACAGTCTTTGGAAAACCAGTCTGAACACGAAAAGCAACTTCGCATGGCACCTTCTGGATGGACGGTGCATCAAAATTACGTGGTTCGCGGCGTCAAAACAGAGAAACTCAAATCCAACGGCAACAGCGCCAACTACAACTGGTTGGCTGAAATCAACCCGTTCACCACCGCGGCCCGCAATGACAACAGCCAATACGCCATCTTCAACTTGAAAAGCGGCGAAACGGTACAGATTTACTCTCGCGTGAAATCACACAGTTCGGTACCTGCGAAAACGTTTTCACTCAACATCTACGACCATGCCAGCTATTTGGAATTGCGGCGTTTTGGCGTGTACTTTGAAGGCGGCATGCTCGGTCTGTTGATTGCCTTGGCCGTGTTTGGTTGGTACAGCTATGCACAAAACCGTGACAAAACCAGCTTGGCTTATGGCGTGTGGTTAACCGTGGGTGTCACGCAATGTTTGTTCTTACCCATTCACGATGGACAGCGCATCACCGAGTTTTTTGTCCACTTGGAGGACCAAAAAATTGGCTGGCAGTATTTGGCACAAGTGCTGTACTCCGCTGTTTCCTATGCGCAAACCGTGTTGTACGTGGTGTTCGCCAGAAATTTTTTGGACTTGAAAATCCACTTCCCCACCTTTTACAAAATTTCCAACGTGTGGATCGGCTGGGAAGTGATCCACTTGACCCTGCTGGTCACCCAACAGCATTCATTGAACCAGCAAGTGTTTTGGATGCCAGTGTTGGTGCCCATTGTGTTGATGCTGCTGTCGATTTATGTCTGCGCTTACATCCGACTTCAGCAAGGTTTGCAGGTCGCCAAATTTTTCATGGTGGCCATGGTGCCGTACATGTTTTTCCGGGTGTCTTTCATGCTGGGCATTGCGGGGTTTCAGTCCCCCTTCAGCTTCTTGCCGCCATCCGGCTTTGGTTTGTTCTTTCAAAACACCAATACCAACCAAGCCTTTGGCGTGTGCTGTGAGGCCATGATCATGGCGCTGGCGGTGATCAGTCGCACGCGATGGTTGCAACAAGAATTGGCCAACAGCATTCAATCGCAAAACGATTTGATGCTCAACCAAAACAAAGTGTTGGAAGAAACCGTGGCGCTTCGCACCAGTGAGTTGGCCGAGCAACACAAGAACCTGGACGAAGCGCACCAATTGGTGGTGGGTTCGGTGAATTACGCCAGCCGTTTGCAGCGCGGCCAATTACCGCGACAGGTTCGCATCGATGGCCGGTTTGATTCATTTGCAACCATTTGGGAGCCACGTGACACGATCGGTGGCGACTTGTATTGGGTTTCATCCTCGCAACACGAGGGGCCGTTTGTTTTGGCAGTGGCCGATTGCACAGGGCATGGCGTACCTGGGGCCATGCTGTCGTTGTTGGTCAGCAATTCATTCGAACGGATTTACGCCAATGACACCTTGGAAGACCCGGTGTCTGCCTTGGCCTCGTTGGATCACTTTGTCAGAACCGGACTGAACCAAGACCGCGCCGACAGCGAGAGTGACGATGGTTGTGATGCCTTGGTACTTCGGATTGACCGGCGTTTGCAGCGCATGGAATTTGCAGGCGCCAAACTGGATTTGTTCCATGTCAATGCAGCAGGTGTGGTCACACGCCACATGGGGCAACGCATCAGCTTGGGCTACAAAGACCGGCTCACTGCGGCTGACAGACCACAGGTGCTCACCCTCTCTTACCAAAAGGGTGACATGTTTGCGATCGTCACCGACGGCTTGACAGACCAGGTCGGCGGTGAGGCTGGCAAGCCGAAAGTCTCTTATGGTTATCGGCGGTTGGAAAAATTACTGTCTAACCATGCTGGTGCGAAGGCGCAGCTTGTGATCGACGATTTGCGCCAAGACTTCGCACGCTGGCAAGGGCAAAACTCGCGCCGAGACGATGTCACTGCCGTTGTGTTCACGCTCTAGCGGAGGCCGGTGTCATGAAAAAATCCTACGGCGGCAAACGCATTGCATCGATTGTTAAAACCAACTGCCTTAGTTGGGTCCCAGCGATTGCCAATGCCATGCATGCAGACTATGCTTTGCGCACGAAACAATCACCACTGAAAGATAACTGATGGACTTATCACAAGCTATTTTGTTGCGAAACAGTTTGCGCAACAACCACGTGATCATGGCTTATAACGGCACGGTGTCTGACGACCTGATGGTCACGTTGGCCGATTTACTCAAAGAACGCTTGGTGGCCAACGCCGATGTCAAACGCTCCAAATTGATTTTTGCCGTGTTCATGGAAGGTGTTCAGAACCTGATTTGGCATGGCAAAGAACATGAAGAAAACATGGGCATGATCTTGATCACCGAACACGCCAAAGAAATCACCATCATGTGCGGCAACCGGATTGACAAAGACAAAACCCAAGGCTTGAAAGACCGCCTTGCCCAAATTGAAGGCGCCGACAAAGACACGATCAGACAGATGTACCGCGACGGCATGTCACAAGCCAGCGAACACGATGGGCCGGGCTCGGGCTTGGGCTTGCTGGAAATTGCGCGCAGATCCACCCATCCGATCAGTTACACGTTTGTCGATGTCGACGACCACAGTGTCGACTTCATCATGGCAGCCACCATCTGAATGAAGAAAAACAAGGAACCGACATGAACATCGCAGCCACCGAAAGAACCCCGGCCATCTCTTTGACCCACAACCCCTTGAAGTTGGTGATGAAGGGGGAATCGTTCCCCGAAGATGTGTCGGCTTTTTACGGCGAGGTGATCACCGCCATCAACCAACTGGCGACCAGCGTCAAAGGCAAATTGGAAGTGGAGATGGCTTTCATCTACATCAACAGTTCAAGCATCAAGGCCATGTACCGAATTTTCGAAGGCATTGATGCTTACCGCCAAGCAGGCAATGACGTGCAAGTGGTTTGGCGCGCGGAGGAAGATGACGACATCATGCAAGAACTCGGTGAAGATTTCAAAGACAGGTTCCAAGCTTTGAATTTCACAGTGGAGCAACATGGCTGACGAAGTATTTGACCTCTACGACAGAGAAAAACTGTTGCTGGCTGAAGGCCAAGCCATTCTTGAGCATGGAAGCCCTGAGGAACTGCAAGCCTTTGCCGAACGTTTGTTTGACCGCTTCTCCAAGTTGGTCCGCGAAAACGAGGACCTGACGCGGCATTCGGACCGGCAAGAACAGCGCTTGGTGAAACTCAACCGCAACCTCAAAACCCAAACCCTGGAGTTGGAACAACAACGCAGTCGTTTAGAAGGTTTGTCGCAGCAACTCGCCAAATACCTGCCGCCACAAATCCACGAAGCTTTGTTTGCGGGCAAATACGACACGCAAATCACCACACAACGCAAAAAACTGACGGTGTTTTTCAGCGACATCAAAGACTTCACACGCACCGCCGAATCTTTGCAACCCGAATCGCTGACCGAATTTTTGAACGATTACTTTTCTGAAATGACCGCGATCGCGTTGTCTCACGGCGCCACCATCGACAAATACATCGGTGACGCGGTCATGCTGTTTTTCGGTGACCCCGAGTCCAAAGGCATCAAAGAAGATGCACGCGCCTGCGTTGAAATGGCGCTGGAGATGCAAGCGCGCATGCTCGTGCTGCAACGCCGTTGGCGTGAACAAGGGTTTGACAACCCGTTTGTGATTCGCATCGGCATCAACACTGGCTATTGCAACGTGGGCAACTTCGGTTCGGATCAACGACTGAGTTACACCATCATCGGTGGTGAAGTGAATGTGGCGCAACGCTTAGAAGCCAATTGCGACCCGGGTGGCATTTTGATCAGCCATGAAACCTACGCCCAAGTAGATGATTTGGTCGATGTGGAAGAGCGCCCATCGATGAGCCTCAAAGGCATTGACCGCAACATCAAAACCTATGCGATCAAAGGACGCAAAGCAGAGGCCGATAAACCTTTGCGCTTGAGCCATCCCCAAGGCGTGCACATCGATTTGTCGCCACTGAGTTTGCGCGCCGACGACCGGCAGTTGATTGCCAACCAACTCAAGGCCTTGGCGCAACGCCTTGAAAATCATTGACATGACCACACTGTCTGCCAGCTTCGAAGTTGACATCGCGCACTTGCACGAATTGGGCGTGATTGACCCCAGCTCGGCGCGCAGTCTGGAAATCTTCACGTCTGGGCAACTCAACAGCAACGAGCGTTTGTATTTCAGTTTATGGGGCTCCAAGTTATTGAGCTCGGTCAGTTTTGAAGCCAAAAAGAAATTGTTTACCCAAGGCGAAGAAGTGTCGGTGGCTTACTTCATCGTTTCGGGACACTTGCTGGCGATCCAAGGTGAACGCATCGAGCGCATGGGGCCTGGCAGCGTGATTTGTCTGGCCGAAGGCTTGGCGGGATTGCCAAGCGCGAAAACGGTGATCACTGTCAACGCGGTGCAAGCGCGCATCATTCCATTACACAAAGTCGACAGCTTCATTCCCCATTTGCCGCAAGCATTGCGCGACACCATCCGTACCAACGTGATGCGCACGCTGGGCGTGAAGCAACTTCCCAAGGGCGTGCTATGAGTGAATTTGTCAGCGTCACATACGCAGCTGGCGAACGCATTTTTTCTGCGGGCGATGTGGCTGATCAATTGTTTTTCATTCAGCAAGGCCAAGTGGAATTGCTCAATGCCGAGGGCAAGGTGTTCACCACGCTGAGTGCGGGTGAATCGTTTGGCGAGCAAGCGTTTTTAAGTGGCGGCATCCGAGGTGCATCCGCGCAAGCATCGGGCGAGGTGACATGCCTCAAAATTTCGAGCGAACAAGCCAATCAAATGATGGCGGGCACGTCGCCCTTGCTGGTACCCGTGTTTGAAGCCTTGCTGTTGCAACTCAACATGAACAACGCCTTGCGCGCAGGCAACCTCTGAGCAAGACACGGGCAGCGCAGCATGACCGCAACCATTCACTCCACACCTGACTGGCACGGCAAACTCTGTCAAACCTTGACCCACTTGCGTGAACGTTGGCCACATGATTGGCCTGGACTCCCCGTGGTGCTCAGCGCTTGCATCGCGCAGCGCTGGCCGATGGCCGCTCCCGCCTCTGCGGATGCTGTTGCCATGTTGAATGCAGCCAAAGCCATGGCTCAGCACATGGAGTCCATCGCGCTCAGCACGTCCTATGAGCCCCACTATCACAACCGCTTGCACACAGCCGATGCATTGGTGTCTGTCTGTTGGTTGACACATGCCTTGCAACATGAAGGGCATGATGTGCCAGAGGATTGGATGGCGTGTTTGCTGTTGGCGGTCACTTCACACGATGTGTTGCACCCAGGCGGCGCCAACCGTTATCTCCAAGAGTTTGAACAACAGTCGGTGAGGCTGCTGCGCGGCATGACAGCCGTGCATGGTGTGCCAGACACTTGGACTGAGATGGTGTCTCACTTGATACTGCACACCGACCCCAGCCTGGTCCCTGACAACCACCACCAAGTCGCACAACGCTCTTTCATGTTCGACCCAGATTGGGCTGTGGTGTTGATGAACGAAGCCGACATATTGGCCAGTGCAACCGCAGAATTTGGTCCTGGCTTGGGCCATGCACTTGCCCATGAATGGCAAACCCGACAACACCCGCTTCACAGCGTGGTGGGTACTGATGCCGGTCGTTTGCAATTTTTGTCTTCACTGCGTTTTTCAACCCCAGCCAGTTTGGCTTTGAACATGCCCAGTGAAGTGGCGAGACAAATCACCCAGTTACAAGGTCAACGGTCTGTCAACGATTGATAGCCTGTCAGCTCACGCCCGTCTGGGCATGCGCCAAGGCAACATGGCTTGCACCAGCGGTGACACCAAGCGCGGCACATACAAGGTCTCGTGAAAGCTTTGCACGGTTTGGCCCAGCAATTCGCTGCTGAGCAATGCGCGTTGGTAAAACGGTGTGTCTTCCAATTGGTCCACCACGCGCACAGGCGAGTCACTGCGCATGCGCCTTTGGATTCGCCACAGGGTGGCAGACATCGGCTGTCTGGGCGGCGCTTCAAACGGCTGCACATTGCCATCGTTCATGAAACGCAATGCCAATAACTTGTCGGCTTGTTGACCCACGTTGCCTTGGATGTCGTACATCACAGCGGTGCTGCCGTCTTGCAAAATGGAGCGCGACCAATCCCATTCATGGCAAGCATGGTGAATGGGTTCATCGCC
>CANGZG010000114.1 GCA_947458415.1 Comamonadaceae bacterium
CATTGCCATCACGGGTTATCCCCCCTCCGACGCTGAGTCAGAGGCGGTTCAGTTTGCGCGACATCCCCATGTCATGGTGGCCAGGCAAGACCATGCGCTGGCGCAACAATCACATTTAGATTGGCAAGCCCTCAAAGCGGTTGATTTGATCGTTCGAGAAAAGGGATCGGCCACGCGCATGTTTTTTGAGCAACTGCTGCAAGCGAACCAGCTTCAAAATACAGAACGCATAGAAATGTCGAGCAATGAGGCGGTCAAACAGGCAGTGATCTGTGGTTTGGGCATCAGTTTTTTGTCAGCGCATGTGTGTCAGACAGAGATTCAGTCTGGTTTGTTGGTCGCTTTGAACTTGCCTGACATGCCCAAGTACATCGATTGGTGTGTCATCCATCCACGCAACGCACAGCCGATCGGTTTACCTTTGGCGTTCAAGCAATTTGTACTGAAAGAAGGTGAGCGCCACAGCGAATGCATTTTCAGCGCATGTCAGGCCCCAAGCGGTCAGTGACGAGACGGGGAGGCCGTCAGTGAAGCCATCAGACCACGCTTTGCGCCAACAAACCTTGTTGGTATTTGGCCGCCATCATGGGCAGGGGTGTCGGTTTGATTTTGCCGCTTTGGCCCTCGCAGCCGAATTCGATGTAGCGTTGCTTGCATATCTGTCTCGCGGCTTCTCGGGCGGGCTTGAGCCATTCTCGGGCATCGAATTTGTCAGGGTTCTCGAATAAAAACTGACGCACGGCGGCGGTCATGGCCAATCGGATGTCGGTGTCGATGTTGATTTTGCGCACACCAAATTGAATGGCCTTTTGGATTTCTTCCACCGGCACGCCATAGGTTTCTTTCATGTCGCCGCCGAATTGACGGATCTTGGCGAGCAGCTCTTGCGGCACGCTGGACGAGCCGTGCATCACCAAATGCGTGTTGGGGATGCGCTGGTGAATGGCTTGAATGCGGTCCATGGCCAGAATGTCCCCGGTGGGTTTGCGTGTGAACTTGTAAGCGCCGTGACTGGTGCCGATGGCAATGGCCAGTGCATCCAATTGGGTGCGTTTGACAAAGTCCGCGGCTTGCTCGGGGTCGGTCAGCAGTTGTTCGCGGGTCATGGTGGCATCGGTGCCGTGGCCGTCTTCTTTGTCACCTTTCATGGTTTCGAGCGAACCCAAACAACCCAATTCACCTTCCACAGTGATGCCCAGTTGGTGCGCCATGTGCACCACTTCACGGGTGACGCTGACGTTGTAGTCGTAGCTGGCGATGGTTTTGCCGTCGCCTTCCAAGCTGCCGTCCATCATCACTGACGTGAAGCCCAACTCAATCGCACCACGGCAAACCATGGGGCTTTGTCCATGGTCTTGGTGCATCACCAATGGCACATGCGGGTAGGCTTCGACCGCGGCTTGAATCAAGTGTTTGATGAACGACTCGCCCGCGTATTTGCGCGCACCTGCACTGGCTTGAAGTATCACGGGCGCACCGACTTCGTCCGCCGCAGACATGACCGCTTGCACTTGTTCTAAGTTATTGACATTGAACGCGGGGATGCCGTAGTTGTGCTCGGCGGCGTGATCGAGCAGTTCGCGCATTGAAACCAAAGCCATGGGGGTACTTCCTGTGTCAAAAAAACGGGGTTGTCAGCCGTCAGCCGACCTTGCAAATTTTCAGCATGTTAGTGCCTCCTGGCGAGCCCATCGGTTCGCCGCAAGTGATGGCATACACATCGCCGCTGTTGACGATGCCGCGAGCGCTGAGGTGTTGCTCGGCTTGGTTCAGCGCCGTGTCGCGGTCAGCGCTGGTGTCAACCAACATGGCGTGCACATTGCGGTAAAGCGCCATGCGACGTTGCGCGGCCTCACGCGTGGTGAGCGCATAAATAGGGATGTGAATGCGGTGGCGGCTCATCCACAAGGGGGTGGAGCCGGAATCGGTCAGCGCCACAATCGCTTTGGCGCCAAGGTGGTGAGCCGTGAACAAGGCGCCCATGGCAATGGTCTGGTCGATGTAGGTGAAAGTTTTGCCCGTGAAGTCGGCGTCCAAAGCCACTTCCTCGGCGTCTTCGGCGGCTTTGCAAATTTGCGCCATTTGTTGCACGGTTTCCAGCGGGTATTTGCCGACCGCGGTCTCGGCGCTCAGCATGACCGCGTCGGTGCCATCGAGCACGGCATTGGCCACGTCGCTGACTTCAGCGCGCGTAGGCACCGGGTTGGTGATCATGCTCTCCATCATTTGGGTGGCGGTGATGGTGACCTTGTCCATTTCACGCGCGAGTTTGATCATGCGTTTTTGCAAGGCGGGCACGGCGGCGTTGCCCACCTCGACGGCCAAGTCGCCGCGTGCCACCATGATGCCGTCGGAAGCCCGCAAGATTTCTTCCAAATGCGGGATGGCCTCAAAGCGTTCGATTTTGGCGATCAGGCCAGGCTTGTGTTTGTAAGGTTCGGCCGCGACGTTGCAAAGCTGTCTGGCCATTTCCATGTCGGTGGCGTTTTTCGGAAAGCTGACGGCCACATAGTCGGCTTGAAAGGACATGGCGGTTTTGATGTCTTCCATGTCTTTGCCGGTCAGCGCGGGGGCGGTCAGACCGCCGCCTTGTTTGTTGATGCCTTTGTTGTTCGAGAGTTCACCGCCCATTTGCACGACGGTGTGGACTTTTTCGCCTTGGACTTTGCTGACGGTCAACACGATCAAGCCATCGTTGAGCAGGAGCAAGTCACCGGCTTTGACATCGCGCGGGAGTTCTTTGTAATCCAGCCCAACCCCTTGAATGTCGCCGGGTTCTGTGCGCGAGGCGTCCAGCACGAACGGGGCACCGGCTTGCAACATCACTTTGCCTTCGGCAAATTTGCCGACCCGGATTTTGGGGCCTTGCAAGTCGGCCATGATGGCGACCACGCGCCCCGCGCGTTTGGCGGCTTCACGCACCAGCGTGGCGCGGTCAACATGGTCTTGGGCCTTGCCGTGGCTGAAATTGAGTCGAACCACATTCACGCCAGCGCGGATCATGGCTTCGAGCATTTCAGGGTCGCTGGATGCAGGTCCCAGCGTGGCAACAATTTTGGTGGCGTGTTTTGGCATGGAATTCCCGAGAAACGAGGTTGCATTGTCACACGCCAAACATGACCCATTGATTTAAAAACCGAGCGATTGGGAGATGATTTCGCAAGTTTGGTTTGCAAAATTTGTCAGTGACGCTTTGCCGGTGCCTGTGTGCTGTTGACTACAGTGAGCGGCATGAAAAAGAACTCGCCCCACATTGACAGCCTGTGGTTGGGCACGGGTCAACCGGGCTTGTTGACGCTGGCGCGCCAAGGCCAAGTGCGGCATTACCGCAAACACCTGCTGCTGATTCAACAAGGCGACATCGGCCATCAAATTTACTTGGTGGTCGCCGGGCGTTTGCGAGAGTTCAGTGTTTCGCAAGACAGCAAGCCTCGGGAAATCACGTTGTCCTTGTGGGGTGCGGGGCAACTGGTGGGTGCGCCTGCCTTGGATGGTGGCCCGCACTGTGCCAGCGTGGTCACCTTGACGCCAGTGGTGTGTGTTGTGGTGTCACGCGAATCGGCGTTGGCGGTGATTCAAAGCACGCCTTCCATGGCCATGGATGTGCTGAAAATGGCCTTGCAACGGGTGCGCATGGCCACCGAAACCACCCGCCGTGCATTGTTTTCGGATGCGTACAGCCGTTTGACCTCGTTGCTGCAAGGCCAAATGGACCCGGCGATCGACCCCCATGGCGACATGCGCTGCCAGCCCATGACCCACGCGCAAATGGCGCAGCACATCGGTTGCAGCCGGGAAATGGTCAGCCGGATCATGAAAGAGCTGATCATTGGTGGCTATGTGGTGCGCGAGCGCGACAGGGTTTACCGGGTTTGCAAGCGCTTACCCGAGCGCTGGTAGGGGTAAGGCCGGTTTAAGCTTGGGTTGGCTACAATGACCTGAGAACTGAGCCATTGCCCTGAAGCGGCACAAGACTCAGCGCACTTGCCTTTTTTTGGTGCCCATTTCCAGACTTATGAACCTGACTGAACAACCTATTCCCTTTGAGCAACCCATGCCTCACCGCAAGGTGATACGCGAATGGCTTGTGCCTTTGTCTGAGCGCGTCACTTGGCGCGCCATGTTGCTGTTGTTGTTGGACTATGCGGTATGGGCTGCTTTGTTGGCGGGTACCGTGTTTTTCCAAGCCTGGTGGGCCAAGTTGCTGTGCGCGGTGGCCATGGGTTTCACCATCGGGCGCTTGTTCATCATCGGACATGACGCTTGTCACCAAAGCCTGACGCCGCACCGTGGCCTCAACAAATGGGTCGGGCGCATTGCATTCTTGCCTTCATTGACCACTTTCAGCTTGTGGGACATCGGACACAACGTGGTCCACCATGGGTACACCAACCTCAAAGGCTTCGATTTTGTTTGGGCACCGCTCACCCGCGAGGAATACGCCAAGTTGTCGTTTGCCGGTCGATGGTTAGACAGGGCTTACCGCAGTGGCTGGGCGCCGGGCCTGTATTACATGATTGAAATTTGGTGGAAAAAAATGGTGTTCCCCAACGCCAAAGAAATGCCGACGCGTCGCCCGATCTTTACCCGTGACAGTTGGTTGATCACTGGTTTTGCGGCTTTGTGGATGGGCGTCATCGTGGCGGCGGCTTGGGCCACCGGCCAGTCTGTCTGGTGGTTGATCTTGTTCAGTTTCGTGATCCCGTTTTCATTCTGGTGCGCCATGATCGGTTTTGTGGTGTATGTGCACCACACCCATGTCAAAGTCTCTTGGCACGATGACCGCAGTGCCTGGGCCAAAGCCCAGCCTTTTGTGTCCACCACGGTGCACCTGACCTTTCCCTTCAACATCGGCGCGCTCATGCACCACATCATGGAGCACACCGCCCACCATGTGGACATGAGCATTCCTTTGTACCGCCTCAAGCAAGCCCAAACCAAGTTGGAAAACTTGCTGCCCGGTCGCATCATCGTTCAGCGGTTTTCATGGCGCTGGTATTTCCAGACCGCACGGTCATGCAAGTTGTACGACTTCACGCGCCAGTGCTGGACCGATTACACAGGGCGCGCCACCAGTTTGCCCAGCATGACGCCTGCCTGATGAGGGGTTTTGCACAGCGACTGGCAGTTGTGCTGTGCGCACCCATGCTTGGCTTGGCTTGGCCCAGCTTGGCGCAAGACGCGCCCACCCGATCGGTGGTGACCGTGTGTGCCGAAGCAGCCACCCGCTACGCTTTGCAAACCGAGGCCTACAGCGATGCCATCAAACCCTTGATGTTTGACACCCGCGACAACCCGACCGAACAAGCCCAGCGTTTAGACAAGCTCCAAACGCGGCACGACGAGTTCAAACAAGCGGCTTTGGGTCAAGAGCAAGAGCGCCGCGTCAGCCTCGGTTGGAATGCCAAAGATGTCGAGTTGGACACCCAAATCAAAGCCTGGGTGATTGGCAACTTGCTGGCTTTTGCCACTGACAAATATGGCCAAGACAAGTTGTTTTTCAAGTTTTATATCGTCAACCGCTGCAAGCAACAGTTTGCCGCGCCTTGAGCGCGCATCAAGCGCGGTTTAAGCCGCGCGTTTCATCAATATCTCAAACGCAGGCAGGGTTTTGCCTTCCAGCACTTCCAAGAACGCGCCGCCCCCGGTGGAGATGTAACCGATCTTTGACTCGATGCCGTATTTGGCAATCGCTGCCAAGGTGTCGCCCCCACCAGCGATGCTGAAGGCGGAAGAATCGGCAATCGCATGCGCCACCACTTTGGTGCCGTTCTCAAACGCATCGAATTCGAACACGCCCATGGGGCCGTTCCACACGATCGTGCCTGCGGCTTTGAGTTGGGTCGCCAAGCGCGCAGCGGTGTCGGGGCCAATGTCCAAAATCAAATCGTCGTCGGCCACCTCGGTGGCTTTTTTCACGGTGGCCACTGCATCAGAAGAAAAGGTTTTGGCACACACCACGTCGGTGGGAATCGGCACTTCTGCACCGCGCGCTTTCATGGCTTCAATCACCGCTTTGGCTTCGCCGATCAGGTCTGGCTCGGCCAAGCTTTTGCCAATGTTCAGACCCGCCGCCAGCATGAACGTGTTGGCAATGCCGCCGCCCACGATCAACTGGTCCACATTGCGCGAGAGCGCTTGCAAAATGGTGAGCTTGGTACTGACCTTGGAACCCGCAACGATGGCGGCCAGAGGCCGTTTGGGCGCTGCCAACGCTTGGGTGATCGCGTCGATTTCGGCAGACAACAACGGCCCCGCACAAGCAATGGCCGCGAATTGCGCGATCCCATGGGTGGTGCCCTCGGCGCGGTGCGCGGTGCCGAAAGCGTCATTGACATAGATGTCGCAAAGCGCCGCCATTTGCTTGGCGAGTGATTCGCTGTTTTTCTTCTCACCCAGATTGACCCGGCAGTTCTCCAGCATCACGACCTGGCCCGGCGCGACAGACACACCGCCCACCCAGTGCGCCACCAGCGGCACCTGGCGGCCCAGCAACTCGGCCAAGCGTTTGGCCACTGGCGCCAATGAATCTTCGGGTTTGAACGCGCCCTCGGTGGGGCGACCCAGGTGCGAGGTGACCATCACAGCCGCACCCGCGTCTAAAGCCATTTGAATCGCGGGCACTGACGCCCGAATGCGCGTGTCCTCGGAGATATGGCCATGGTCGTCGAACGGCACGTTCAAGTCAGCGCGGATGAACACGCGTTTGCCACGGGCCTGACCCTGTGCGCACAGATCGGCGAAGCGGATGATTTGCATGGGGTTTGTCTCCGTGTGAATGTTTTGTGGCATTTTAGGGGGGGCGGTCACCCACGACATTGAATTTGAGTCGTTGTCACCACCCCAACCCAATATGCAATGGCAAATACACGGCCATGCCGACCAGCAAGGTACCTAAGACCGCTTGGCCTTGGCCTCGGCGCCACACATAAAACCCCGCGCCAGCGGCTGCACCGAACAAGCGGGCATCTTGCCAAGTTTGGACCAGTGCGCCGTGGCTGACCACAATTTCCGGCACCACCACCGCGGCCAGCGCCGCGATGGGCGCATATTGCAAACCGCGCTGCGCCCAGGATGGGAACGGCAATTCACGATCGAGGATGAAGAAAAAACACCGCGTCAGCAACGTGATCAGCCCAAGGCCCACGGCGATTCCCAGATCGCCCATGTCCATCATGGCGCCACCTGTTTGCGCGCCAGTGGCGTGCGTTCGATCAACAAACAAACCACCACCGCCGAGGCAATCGCCACCAAAATATTCAAACGCAATGGCAAGGCAAAGGCCACCACAGCAGCGGTGCCAGACACCACCAGTGAAATCGCGCGCAAGCGTGTTTGACACAGCGAGCACAAGATGCCGACCAGCGCCAAGACGCCTGCAAAACCCAGCCCCCATTGCAGTGGCACTTGCGCGGCCAGCACGATGCCTGCCAAGCTGGCGATTTGCCAGCCGATCCAATTCAAAAAGCAATTGCCGCACAGGTAGGCCATTTCACTGCGCTGCCCTTCGCGGTCAGTGGCAGGATCGGGATAACGCTCGACAAATTGCACGTAGTTCAGGTCCGCGATGAAATAGCCCACAGATAAACGTTGTAAGCGCGGCCAAGCCATCAGGTATTGGCGTAAATGCAAACTGAACACCGCAAAACGCAGATTCACACAAAACGCCGTGGCCAA
>CANGZG010000115.1:0-7577 GCA_947458415.1 Comamonadaceae bacterium
AGCATGCGCAGTCGCATGGTGAAACTCAGCGCGCGGCGGGTGTCCATCATGTTGCGGCGGATGCGGCCGTTCAAATCTTCTTGCCTGGCGATTTCGGCCAGCACGTCACCGGCGAGTTCGTCGGTCACGTCGCCGGACAACACCATCTTGCTGACTTTTTCCAACTCGTCGTAAATGCCTTCGAGCGTGTCCGCGGAATATTCGGCATCGGCAGAAAACAACTCAAGCAACACGTCTTTGGCGTCTTCAATCAAACCGGGCGCACGCCGCGCGCGCAGGCGCAACAAGCGAAACACCGGCAGGTCTTCTTCGTGAACTGAAAACAAAACGCCGTGGCTTTTCAGTGCAGCGTTGTGTTGGTTCAAGATGAAAGCCACGCGAACCGCGCGCGGCGCATCGATGTCGGCGATCAAGAAGTCAGAGCGAATATGCAACTCGCCGTTGTCTTCCTCGTAAAAACGCGCAGATTCTTCGATGTCTTCGTCCATCGCATCGTCCGGCACTTGGACATCAAAGTGTTGGCTGATCCAACGCTTTTCTTCGGGAGTGGGTGACTCCAAATCCACCCAAATGGGTTGGAAACGGGACAGCTCTTCGAGGGAAGAGATCTCTTCTTGAAACAAGCGGCCGTTGGCCAGCGAAAAAATGTTGAGCATGGCAAATCTCAGTGCGTGAAGGGACGGATGAAAAGTGGGGGTGTGCTTTCGATGCCGTCCGGCCTGATGCCAGTGGACCGAAAGCTACCGACTGGGGTAGGTTTCCAAGGAGGTTGCTCCGTTGCTGAACAGCTTTGAATTATGGCACTGCCATGTGACAAACAGGCCAGACTGTTAAAGTCTCGGGTTTTCTGAGCGAGACCCCATGCACACTGAATTAACGCCTCGCAGAGAGTTGGCGCTGCTCCTGACCTTGGCGGGCATTCAATTCACCCATGTGCTTGATTTCATGATCATGATGCCTTTGGGGCCGCAATTGACGGCCTTGTTTGCCATCAGTGACGCCCAGTTTGGTTTGTTGGTGTCGGCATACACTTTTGCCGCTGGCATCGCGGGCTTGCTGGCGGCCTCGTTTGTCGACCGGTTTGAACGCAAGCGTTTGTTGCTGGTGCTGTACGTGTTGTTCGCGTTGACCACTTTGGGTTGTGCGCTTGCACCCACCTATGGCATGTTGATGCTGGCGCGTGTGGCTGCAGGCGTGTTTGGCGGTATCTTGTCGGCCATGACCCAAACCATCATCGGGGATGTGATCCCGTTTGCCAGGCGGGGCCGTGCAACCGGGTTGGTGATGATGTCGTTTTCATTGGCCACGGTGGTCGGTGTGCCCAGCGGTTTGTTTTTGGCGAACCACGCGGGCTGGCACAGCAGTTTCATCGCGATCGCCATGGCCTGCGCGGTGGTCGGTTTGTTGGCATCTTGGAGCTTGCCGCGCTTGGACAAGCACGTGGCCACGGCGCGTGGACAAAACCTGTCTTTCGCGATCCGGGGGGTCTGGGCAGACAGCAACCACCGGCGCGCATTGGCGATGTCCTTTGCCATGATGTTTGCCGCATTCACCGTCATTCCTTACATCACCATTTACTTGCAGGCCAACCAGATTTTGTTGCCAACCGAAATCCCGTTCATTTACCTGAGTGGTGGCATCGTGACCTTGCTGAGTGCAAGGTGGATCGGTATGCTGACCGACCGGGTCGGCAAACGCCAAATGTTTCAGCGCATGCTGCTGGTGTCCATGGTGCCCATGACATTGACCACCCTCATGCAACCCATGGCATTGCCATGGGTGCTGCTGGTGTCGGCCAGCCTGTTTTTCTGCATGAATGCCCGCATGATTCCCGGCATGGCTTTGCTGACCTCGGCGGCGCAGCCCCAATTTCGCGGCGCGTTCATGTCCCTCAACGGTGCGGTGCAGTCCGTGTCGATTGGCATCGCGACTTGGGTGGGCGGTTTGTTGATACAACGCAACCCGCAAGGGCAGGTCACCCATTATTGGCTGTGTGCGCTGGCAGGGGTTGCCGCGTCAGTGGTGGCTTACTGGCTGGCGCAACGGGTCAAGATGCACACGGCCGAGCCCCAAGCTGCCTCCGCCTGAGGCCAATCAAGCCCCTCGTGCAGGTCCCCACCTCTGCCGCCCTGCGCCCAACAGGGCCGCCCGCCGGGGGGTTTGCTTTTTTGCCAGACAAGGTGCATAGTGGAGCCGACCTGTCACCGCTTTGGCATGTTGCCGGGGCGTTGCGAACAGGCGCATGTCTGGAGGGTTTGTATGAATTTAACGATCAGTGGTCATCACCTCGAAGTCACGCCGGCACTGCGTGGCTATGTCACCCAAAAACTCGACCGCATCGTGCGGCACTTTGACCAGGTGGTAGACGTTCGCGTGCTGTTGTCCATCGAGAACCAAAAGGAAAAAGAGGGGCGACAACGCGCGGAGTGCAATATCCATGTGAAAGGCAACGATTTGTTCGCGGAAAGTGCCAGCGAGGATTTGTATGCTGCCGTCGATGAATTGGTCGACAAACTCGATCGCCAAGTGGTGCGTCACAAGGACCGGATTCAAGACCACCAGCACCCCAGTGCCAAACGGAACCATTTGAATTGACCTCTTGCGTGCGTTGAAGCGGCCGCCTGTGACCCAGGCGGCTTTTTCTTGACACGCGGCAAAAAGATATCAACATTTACCCTGGCTTGGCCCCGCATCTAGGTGCATAATCAGCCCCCAATCATGAACAGACTCGCTGCCATCTTGCCCCCTGCCCAAGCCTTGGTGCAGGTGGATGCCACCAGTAAAAAACGCGCTTTTGAAGAGGCGGGTTTGTTGTTTGAAAATTTGCATGGCCTGAACCGGGCCTTGGTCGCCGACAGTTTGTTTGCGCGAGAGCGATTGGGTTCCACCGGTTTGGGCTACGGCGTGGCCATTCCCCATGGCCGCATCAAAGGCATGAAATCACCCTTGGCGGCGGTGTTCTTGTTGGCCGAACCCATCGGGTTTGACTCGCCTGACGAAAAACCGGTCAACTTGATGATCTTCCTGCTGGTGCCCGAAGCTTCCACGCAAAAGCATTTGGAAATTTTGTCTGAAATTGCTGAAATGCTGAGCGACGCCGGTTTGCGAGACAAGCTCAAACTCAGCCGCGATGCCCAGGAGCTGCATGCGCTGATCACCCATTGGCAATCGGTCCAAACCGCTTGAGTCTGTCGCTTTGAAACCCACCGCCGTCAGCGCTGACGTCCTGTTCGAAGATTTTCACAAAAAACTCGATTGGCAATGGGTGGCCAGCAAAGGCGCTACCGAGCGGCATTTTGACGAAGTCGCTGTGCGCATGGCCCGCTCCGGCGCAGACTTGGTGGGCTACCTGAACTACATCCACCCCTACCGTCTGCAAGTGTTGGGCGAGCGTGAAATAGCGTACCTGCAGCACTCAGACCCACAGATTGGCGAGCGCAGGGTGTCGCGCATCGTGACCTTGGTGCCGCCGGTGTTGGTGGTGGCCGATGGGCAAACGCCCACGCCTGCGCTGCTGAGCATGTGCGAAGAGGCGCAAATTCCCATGTTTGTGACCCATGAATCGGCCGCCTTTGTGATCGATTTGTTGCGCGCTTATTTGTCCAAGCATTTTGCCGACCGCACCACTTTGCATGGGGTGTTCATGGACATTCTGGGCATGGGTGTCATGATCACCGGCGAATCGGGCTTGGGCAAAAGTGAATTGGGCTTAGAGTTGATCTCGCGCGGCCATGGCTTGGTGGCCGATGACGCGGTGGACCTGTACCGCATCAACCAAACCACGCTAGAAGGCCGTTGCCCCGCTTTGCTGCAAAACCTGTTGGAGGTGCGCGGCATTGGTTTGCTCGACATCCAAGCCATTTTTGGCGAGACCGCGGTGCGTCGCAAAATGCGTCTCAAACTGATCGTGCATTTGGTACGCAAAGAAACATTGGAGCGGGATTACGACCGATTGCCACACGAGCCTCTGACCGAGGATGTGCTGGGCATTGCGGTGCGCAAAGTGGTGATTCAGGTGGTGGCCGGGCGCAACATCGCGGTGTTGGTCGAAGCCGCGGTGCGCAACACGATTTTGCAATTGCGTGGGATTGACACCTATGAAAAATTCGTGTCGCGGCACCGCGAGGCCATGGATGCCAACCGCATCGATTAAGCGTTTTTGAACGGACAGGGTTTGCGCGTGCAATGCGCGTACAAGCTCAGGGCATGGTCGGCAATCTCAAAGCCTTTGGCGCGTGCAATGTCATGCTGGCGCTTTTCAATCTCTTCGTCAAAAAATTCTTCAACCCGACCACAGTCCAAGCAAACCAAATGGTCGTGGTGTTGTCCTTCGTTCAACTCATACACCGCTTTGCCACTTTCGAACTGGCTGCGCGTGAGCAAACCGGCTTGTTCAAACTGCATCAGCACGCGGTAAATCGTGGCCAGGCCAATGTCAGCACGTTCATGCAGCACGAGGCGGTAAACATCCTCCGCACTCATGTGCCGCTGCCCACTTTTTTGGAACAACTCCAAAATGGTGATGCGCGGCAGCGTGGCTTTCAAGCCGGTGTTTTTCAAATCGCCGATGGATTGCATGGGTACCTTTCGCAACCGAGTTCGGGCTGTCACCACCCGTCGTTACAATGCTTTCATCATATCTCGCACAACCCCCAACATGACTCCTTTGCAACCTCTACTGGCGCGCAGCTGCGGTCTTTTGCTGCTGTCCACGCTGGCGGCATGCGCATTGGTCGATGACCCGGTAGCCCGCGCCATGCGCAAGGTCACCCCCTACCGGATTGAGGTGGTGCAAGGCAATTTCGTTTCGAAAGAACAGGTGCAGGCGCTGCGCCCCGGCATGACCCGAAACCAAGTCAAGGAGATTTTGGGCACCCCCTTGATTGCCAGTGTGTTCCATGCCGACCGGTGGGACTATGCGTTCACCATTCAACGCAAGGGCACGCAACCACAGCAACGCAAGCTGTCGGTGTTTTTCCAAAATGATGCGTTTTTCCGAGCCGAGGGCGACGATTTGCCCAGTGAATCTGAATTTGCCGAGCGTTTGAGCGTGCCCGAAGACCGAAAAAAAGTGCCCCGCTTACAAGCCACAGCGCAGGAATTGGACAAATTCAAATCGGATGCGGTGAGCAGCAGTTTGCCTGAGTCGGCGCCCGATGCGTCATTGCCGCGCAAGACTTACCCGCCTTTGGAATCTCCCGCCAGATAAAGGTCGATCGAATGAATCCCGCCCTCACAACCCCTCGCCGCATTGCCATTGTGGGTGCAGGTGGTCGCATGGGGCGCATGTTGATCGAAGCGGTGATGCAGGCCCCAGATACCCAATTGGCTGCTGCCTTAGACCTGCCGGACAGCCCGCATTTGGGTGTCGATGCGGCGGCGTTCTTGGGTCAACCGGCCAGTGTGCCCATCACCAGCGACCTGTCTGCCGGTTTGCAACATGCCCAAGTGCTGATCGATTTCACACGACCCGAAGGGACGATGCAGCACCTGGCGGTGTGTCGGCGTTTGGGTGTGCAAATGGTGATTGGCACCACGGGCTTCACAGACGCCCAAAAAGCCGAGATTCAAGCGGCGGCCAAAGACATTGCCATCGTGATGGCGCCGAACATGAGCGTGGGCGTGAATGTCACGCTCAAGTTGCTGCAAATGGCTGCGGTGGCGTTGAGCGATGGCTATGACATCGAAATCACCGAAGCGCACCACAAGCACAAAGTCGATGCACCGTCCGGCACGGCCTTGAAAATGGGCGAGGTGATCGCCGCGGCCCAAGGTCGCCACTTGAAAGATTGCGCTGTCTACGAGCGGTATGGGCACACCGGTGAGAGACTGCCCGGCAGCATCGGTTTTTCCACCATTCGCGGTGGAGACATCGTCGGGGACCACACCGTCATGTTCGCCACGGACGGCGAGCGGATTGAAATCACCCACAAATCAGCCAGTCGCAGCACCTATGCCCAAGGCAGTTTGCGCGCGGTCAGGTTTCTTGCCCAACAACCTGCGGGGTTGTTCGACATGTTTGACGTCTTGGGCTTGAGCGCTGCCCACACCGACAGATGAACAGGCTCGACATGGCTTTGCCAAGCGACGGGGTGAGCGTCGCGGTGTCTGTGCTGCTGTTGTTGATGTCGGTGTCGAGCTGGTTCATCATTGTGTAGAAATCTTGGCTGTTGCATCGGTCGATACGGCAACTGTTGGCGTGCAAGGCCTTGTTTTGGCAAGCGGGTGACTGGGCGCAAGCGCGCGCGCATTGGTTGGCCGTTGACTCCCAAGCCATGTTCATGCCTTTGCTCGACGCCATCACGCACCCAGCGCAAGGTTTGTCGTCGCAAGTGGCCGCGTCTGACCAATTGACCCGTCGCTTGCGCGAAGGTTTGCAGGCGGTTCGTGCCCGGTTGCAGTTTGGCCAAGACCTGCTGGCCACCATTGGCGCGACCGCGCCTTTTGTGGGGTTGCTGGGCACGGTCTGGGGCATTTTCCACGCGCTCACCCATTTGGCGGTGGCTGGGCAGTACACCATCGACAAAGTGGCGCAACCGGTCGGCGAAGCGCTGGTGATGACCGCCGCAGGTTTGGCTGTCGCCATTCCTGCGGTCATGGCTTACAACCTGATGGGCCGGCGTTTGGCCCGCTTGGACACCGAACTCGAAGGCCTGGCTTACGATTTGCGGGCGCTGGCGCAAGCCAAGTCGCTGCCAACGCCCTGAGGTGCACCATGGCATTTGGAGAATTCGAACCGCGCCCGTCGCACACGCCCATGGCTGACATCAATGTCACGCCATTGGTGGATGTCATGTTGGTGTTGTTGGTGATTTTCATCATCGCCGCGCCCTTGATGACGGGTGCGTTGCAGATGGCATTGCCAGAGGTGGATGTGCCCGCGGGCTCGGCCAAAACCGCACCGCTTGAAATCAACATCGATGCCGAAGGTCAGGTTTCAGTCGATGGCCAGGCATTGCCCATGGCCCAGCTGGCGGCAGCGCTCAGTCTCAGAGCGCAGTCTGCACAGGCCAGCGAAGTGCAATTGAACATCGACAAAACCGTCCCTTACGGGCGTGTGGCCGAGGCCATGGCCGAAATTCAAAAATCGGAGTTGCGCAGCGTGTCGCTGGCTGTGCAGCCTGCTGCGCCTAAAATCGAGACCACTCCCCCGGCAACGCGCAACTGAGCGCGCACGGGGTTTCTTATTGAGCCCCATGTCACACACCGATACCACCGCACCGCGTCACAGCGGTACCCATCCCGAATACACCGCATCCGCCATCGAGCGAGCCGTGCAGGCCGCTTGGAAACAAGCCGATGTCTACCGCGTCACCGAGGACGCATCCAAACCCAAGTACTACGCGTGCTCCATGTTGCCCTACCCCAGCGGCAAATTGCACATGGGCCATGTGCGCAACTACACCATCAACGACATGCTCACGCGCCATTTGCGCATGAAAGGTTTCAACGTCCTCATGCCCATGGGTTGGGATGCATTTGGTTTGCCTGCGGAAAACGCTGCTTTGAAAAATGGCGTGCCACCGGCCCAATGGACCTACGACAACATCGCCTACATGAAGCAGCAGATGCAAGCC
>CANGZG010000116.1 GCA_947458415.1 Comamonadaceae bacterium
GCCATGGAAATGGCCGAGCAACTGATCGGGGTGACCATGCAAGAGCAAGGTGTTTCGCGCATCGTTGCGGTGGACATGGAAGCCGCGGTCAGCATGGCTGAAAGCGCATGAGAGTCAGTCAATGAGCAATTTTCAGATGTGGTTAGCCATCGCGGGTGGCTTGGTCTTGGTGGTGGTCGTGGCCCACAGCACATGGACGTCTCGACAAAACCAGCCCAAACAAGCGGAACCTTTTTTAACGCCTGACGAATTGATGGCGTTGGAAGTCACACCTTTGATTGAGCCGTCATCCGACACCGATTCGGCGTTGGAAAGTCCGTTCCAAGCCAGTGTCGGTGAACGCAATGTCAGCACCCAACTCGATGCACTGATCGACGTCATCGCGACCATGGAATTGGACGCGCCTGTCTCCGGCGAGGCTGCGATTGCTGCATTGCCATCGATCCGCCGTGTGGGCAACAAATTGTTTGTGGTGGAAGGTTTGAATGCTGACAACGGCAACTGGGAAAGTTTGCAAGCCCAGCGTTACTACAGCGCATTCCAAGCAGGCATCCAAGTGGCAAACCGCCAAGGCCCACTCAACGAGATTGAATTTTCAGAATTCGTGGTGAAAGCCCAAGCCTTCGCTGACGCGTTCTCCAGCACACCAGAGTTCCCAGACATGCACGAGGCCTTGGCCCATGCGCGGGAATTGGACCAATTTGCCAGCGCCCATGATGCCCAGTTGAGCTTTACCTTGCAGGCGCGCAAGTCGGCTTGGAGCCCAGGGTATGTGCAGCAACAGGCGTCACGGCTTGGGTTTGTGCCCGGCGTCATTCCCGGGCGCATGGTGGTGGCGTCCTCTGTGGCGGGTTTGCCTCCTGTGCTGGTGCTGCAATTTGACGCCCGTGCGGCCATGGCTGAAGACCCGAACCAAGCCGCGTTGCGAAGCATCAGCTTGAATTTGGATGTGCCACAAGTGGCTCAGTCGGAGCAGGCATTTGCCCGGTTGTGTGAAACCGCCAAAGAACTCTCTGACGCCATGGACGGCATCGTCACCGACGACAACGGCCAACCCCTGTCAGAGCAGGCCATCCAAATCATCGACCGCGATCTGCGCCAACTCTATGACGAACTGGCCGCGCGCGACCTCGCCGCTGGTTCATTACAAGCGCGTCGATTGTTCAGTTGAACGGGGCCATGCAAGAACGCATCGCTCAGCTGCGCCGGCAATTGCAATTGGCGGGCCACCATTACCACGTGTTGGATGAGCCGCTGATACCGGATGCCGAATACGACCGACTCTTTCGCGAACTTCAATCGCTCGAATCAACTCACCCCGAACTCATCACAACCGATTCACCCACCCAACGTGTCGGGGCGCAACCCATGGCGGCGTTCTCTTCTGTGGCCCACAAAGTCCCGATGCTCAGCATCCATACCGAGACGGACATTTCGCCTGAAGGGGCGATTCAATTTGACACCCGTGTTCGCAAAGTCTTGCAACTGACATCAGATGATCCTCCGCTGGAATATGTCGCTGAATTGAAATTTGACGGACTCGCCATCAGCCTGATTTACAAAGACCATGTGCTGGTGCAAGCCTGTACCCGTGGCGACGGACAAACCGGCGAAGACGTCACGCACAACATCCGCACCATTGGCCAAATCCCTTTGCGGTTACCCGATACAGCGCCCGCTGCATTGGAGGTCAGGGGCGAGGTCTACATGCGTCGCGATGATTTTGAAAGCCTGAATGAACGTCAGCGCCAACGGATTGCACATGGCGCCAAACATGAAAAGACATTTGTCAACCCGCGCAACGCTGCGGCGGGTGCGGTCAGGCAACTGGACCCCAAAATTGCCGCCCAACGGCCGCTGAGTTTTTTTGCATATGCATTGCATTTCCATGCGTCACCCGAGGTGGCGTTCTCTGCGGTAGAGGCCACGTTGCATGGTTTACAAACCTATGAGACCCATGACCACGTGCTGATGTGTCTCAAAGCTTGGGGCTTTCCTGTGTCTGAACATTGTCAACGTGTCACGGGCCCGCAAGGCTTGATTGCCTACCACCAACAGATTGCACACGACCGCGACCAACTGCCTTTCGACATTGATGGCGTGGTGTACAAGGTGAACCACATTGCTTTGCAGCAGCGCTTGGGCATGGTCAGCAGAGAACCCCGTTGGGCCGTCGCGCACAAATACCCTGCGCAAGAGGAATTCACCACGGTACAGGCGATTGAAGTGCAAGTGGGACGAACAGGAAAACTCACGCCGGTTGCCAAATTGGTACCTGTGTTTGTCGGGGGCGTGACGGTGACCAACGCGACTTTGCACAACGAAGATGAAGCCCGACGAAAAGATGTGCGTGTAGGTGACACCGTGGTGGTCAGGCGCGCAGGCGACGTCATTCCTGAAGTGGTGTCCGTCGTGTTGGAAAAACGGGCGCATGCAGGCCCTGTTTTCACCATGCCACGGGCGTGTCCAGTGTGTGCCAGTCCGGCGGTGCGTGAGGACGGCGAAGCCGACTATCGTTGCACTGGCGGTTTGTTTTGCAGTGCCCAGCGCAAACAAGCGTTTTTGCATTTTGCCCAACGGCGTGCGGTTGAAATTGACGATTTGGGCGAGAAATTGATTGATCAATTGGTGGATGCGGGCTTGGTCCATACGTTGCCGGACCTTTACCGTTTGACCCGCGCGCAATTGACAGCGCTTGACCGCATGGCAGAGAAATCAGCCAACAATTTGCTCGACAGTTTGGAGAAGTCCAAACAAACCACGTTGCCGCGCTTCATATTTGGTTTGGGCATTCGGCATGTGGGCGAGGCCACCGCGAAAGACCTCGCTAAACACTTTGGCAGCCTTGACGCCTTGATGGATGCCAGCACAGAGCAACTGCTGACTGTCAACGATGTGGGGCCCGTGGTGGCCAACAGTTTGCGCATGTTTTTCGACCAAGCCCATCACCGCGAAGTGGTGCAACAACTGCGGGAGTGCGGCGTGCATTGGGAAGAGTCTGCGCCGGGCGCGCGGTTGGATTTGCCGCTCAGTGGTCATACCTATGTCATCACCGGAACCTTGCCGACCTTGTCACGCGAACAAGCGCAAGCTTTGCTTGAACAAGCAGGCGCCAAGGTCGCTGGCAGCGTCAGTAAAAAAACCACCGCCTTGATCGCTGGCGAGGCCGCTGGCAGCAAACTCGACAAAGCCGTGGCTTTGGGTATTCCGGTGTTGGATGAAGCTGGCTTGCTGGCACTGACTCAATCAACATGACTGTGCAAATTGGCATCGACCTGGGCGGCACCAAGATTGAAATAGCGGTGTTGGATGAGCAAGGGCATTGCATTCACCGACAGCGCCAAGCGTCCCCGTCGCACAGTTACACCGCCATCTTGGACACGATGAACGGGTTGCTGTGGTCGGCCCGACAAAGCTTGAACCTGCCTGCACCCCAAGTGATTGGCATTGGCATGCCAGGGTGTTTGGATGCGCACACGCAGTTGGTCCGTGGTTCGAACACCCAAGCCATGAACCACCAACCCCTGAAGGCCGATTTGCAAAGCTTGTGGGGTTGTGAGGTTCGGCTAGAGAACGACGCGAATTGCTTGGCCTTGAGTGAAGCCATGGACGGCGCTGGTGCCGACGGCAATGTGGTGTTTGCAGCCATTTTGGGGACCGGTTGTGGCGGTGGCGTGGTGGTCAATCGCCAACTGCTGAGCGGGCGCCATGCCATTGCAGGGGAGTGGGGGCACAATCCCTTGCCTTGGCCCACCCACGAAGAATTGGATGTTCCCCCTTGTTGGTGCGGATTAAAAGGTTGCTTGGAAACCTGGCTCAGCGGAACGGCTTTTGCGGTTGACCATGCACGGGTCAATGGGGGGCAACGCGATGCCATTGAGATAGTTCAAGCCATGCGCCAAGGCGATCTGGCAGCTGTGAAGAGCTTTGAGCGATACATCGATCGACTGGGGCGTGCATTGGCGCAAGTGGTCAACCTGTTGGACCCCGACTGCATCGTGCTGGGTGGGGGCATGAGCAATGTGCAGGAGATTTATCCGCGCGTGAATGCAGCGATGCAGCCCTGTGCGTTCGGTGTGACAGTGACCACGCCGGTGTTGCCAGCGCAACATGGCGATTCGTCGGGTGTCAGGGGCGCTGCATGGTTGTGTCGCTGACAGCAGGCATCAACGATTTGCACCCAAGACGTCGAGCAACTGGGTTTCCAAATCAATTTGTGTGCGATTGTGTTGGAGCGCGGCACCGTTGATCAAAAAAGTGTCCTCGACGCGTTCACCCAATGTACTGACCTTGGCCAACAAGACGTTGATGTGGTGTTGTGCCAGCACTTGTGCCACACCGTAAAGCAGGCCAGAGCGGTCAGTGGCAGAAATGCTCAATAACCAACGTTGTGCTTTTTCATCGGGTTGCAACCTGACACGGGGCGCCACCGGAAAGCTTTTGACTCGGCGCGAGACCCGTCCGCCTTGTCGGGGTTTGTGTAATGGCCCGCCGTTTTCGATGGCTGCTTTCAAACCGTTTTCCACCATCGGGGTGAGTTCGCGGTAATGCACATTCAACATGGGCGTGACCACTTGAAAGGTGTCGAGCGCATAACCGTTTTTGGCGGTGTGGACTTTGGCGTCTTGGATGCTGAACTCGGCTTGGTCGAAGTAACCACATATGCGAGCGAACAAATCGGGTTGATCAGGGGTGTAGACCATCACTTGCAAGCCTTCGCCCAAGGGCGACAACCGCGCCTTGACCGTGACACCGGCGGCTTGTCCAGCGGCTTTGGCCAACGCCAGTGGTCGAGACAGTTGACGGGTATGCCAAGCGATGTCTGCCGCTTCATGACGCATGAAATAACCCACGTCCAAGGTGTCCCATAAATCTTTGTGCGACTCAAACGGCATGGCGTACAAGTTGAGGGTTTCCAGCGCTTCTCGTTTGCGCATTTCAACCAGTGCATGCGGGTCATGCGATTGCCCGCCCAACACCGCCGCGCTGGCGCGGTACAAGTCTTCCAATAACTTGCCTTTCCATGCGTTCCAGACCTTGGGGCTGGTGCCACGAATGTCAGCCACGGTCAACAAATACAAGGCACGCAAATACCGTTCGTTGCCAACCCGCTTGGCAAAAGCGCGAATCACATCAGGGTCACTCAAGTCTTCTTTTTGCGCCACTTGGCTCATGGTCAGGTGGTGTTGCACAAGGAATTCAATCAGGTGTTGGTCTGCTTTGGCGACGCCATGTTGTTTGCAAAACAACCGCACCTCGCGCGCGCCCAAGTCTGAATGGTCGCCACCTCGGCCTTTGGCGATGTCGTGAAACAACGCAGCCACATACAAAATCCACGGTTGCTCCCAGCCAGCCGCGAGTTGAGAGCAAAACGGGTATTCATGCGCGTGCTCAACGATGAAAAAACGACGCACATTGCGCAGCACCATCAGGATGTGCTGGTCAACCGTGTAGACATGAAACAGGTCATGCTGCATTTGTCCCACGATGCGCCTGAACACCCACAAATACCGCCCCAGCACCGAGGTTTGGTTCATCAACCGCATGGCATGGGTGATGCCCTGCGGTGTTTGCAAAATACGCATGAACATGGCGCGGTTGACCGGGTCTCGCCTGAAGGCGGCGTTCATCAAGCCTCTGGCGTTGTAAAGCGCTCGCAACGTTCGGGCCGACAAACCTTTGATACCCACGGTTTCTTGGTAGACCCAAAAGGTTTCCAAAATCGCATGCGGTTCACGCTGGTACAAGCCATCGTCCACCACTTCGAGCATGCCGGATTTGTCCAGAAATCGTTCATTCAGCGCGCGCGGCGGGTGCGCTTGTGTTTGCTCGAATAACCAATCTTCAATGTTCAGGTGAATGATTTGGTTCAGCTGCGTCACAGCCTTGGCAGCCCAGTAGTAATGCTTCATCAATGCTTCACTGGCTTTGCGAGCGAGTCTGGCATCTTGCATGTCTGCGACCAGCCCCAACTCGGTCGCCAAGGTCGATTGCAAATCAAACACCAATCGGTCTTCGCGTCTGCGGGCAGACCAATGCAAACGCCAGCGAATCAGTGACAACAGGTTTTCATTGCGTGTGAGTTGGCGCATCTCCAGCGAGGTGACCATGCCACGCGCATGCAAGTCTTTCCAAGTCGATCCGAGCCCACTGGCTTTACTCAACCACAACAGCATTTGCAGGTCTCGCAATCCACCGGGGGATTCTTTGCAATTGGGTTCGAGCGAGTAGGGCGTGTTGTCAAACTTGCTGTGCCGCTGGTGCATTTCCAAGGTCTTGCCTGTGAAAAAAGCACGCGGTTCCAGCTGAGTTTTGAATGCCAAACTGAACGCTTGCATCAGTTTGGCGTCGCCGATCAACAACCGCGACTCCAACATGGCGGTTTGCACCGTGATATCAGCCGCTGCTTCGGACAAGCATTCAGACATATTGCGAACGCTGGAGCCGATTTCCAATCCAGCATCCCAGCAACTGCCAATGAAGGCTTCAATGCGGTGCTTCAACGGCGCGTCCGTTTCCAGTTGAATATCGTCTGGCAACAAAACCAACACATCCACATCAGAATAAGGAAACAACGCTTGCCTGCCATACCCACCGACGGCCAACAGCGAAAAATCGGGCGGGATACCGGCTTGTTGCCAAAGCGATTTCAACGTGTCATCGCATAAATCGCTGAGCCATTTCAAATGCTGATGAATTTGCGCCGCATTCGACAGGCTCTGGGCTGCGGCGCAACGGGACAACAATGCCGTTTTGCGTTGCTTGAAATCAGAGGCGGTGTGGTTCACCTGTCAGCACGCGGTGGTGGTCACAAACGCAGGCGGCGCAGGGCTGCCGCTCGACAAGGTGAGCACTTCGTAGCCAGTGGGTGTGACTAACACGGTGTGCTCCCATTGCGCTGACAGCGAATGGTCGCGTGTGATGATGGTCCAACCGTCACCCATTTCCTTGATGTCGCGTTTGCCAGCATTCACCATGGGTTCGATGGTGAACGTCATGCCCGGCTTGAGTTCTTCGAGGGTGCCGGGCTTGCCGTAATGCAGCACTTGGGGGTCTTCGTGAAACACTTGGCCGATGCCGTGTCCACAAAATTCACGCACGATCGAGAAGCCTTGGCCTTCAGCAAAGGTTTGAATGGCGTGGCCGATGTCGCCCAAACGCACCCCGGGCTTCACCTTGACGATGCCATGCCACATGGCTTCGTATGTCAACTGACATAAACGCTTGGCTGCAATGGAGCCTTCGCCAACGATGAACATGCGGCTGGTGTCGCCATGCCACCCGTCCTTGATGACCGTGATGTCGATGTTGACGATGTCGCCCTTTTTCAGCGCTTTGTCACTGGGTATGCCATGGCACACCTGGTGGTTGATGGAGGTACAGATCGATTTGGGATAAGGGTTGCGCCCGCTGGGGTTGTAGTTGAGCGGGGCGGGAATGGCTTGCTGAACCTGGGTGATGTGATCGAAGGCCAATTTGTCCAGCGCATTGGTGGTGACACCCGGCTGAACATGGGGCGTGAGGTAGTCCAAAACCTCCGAGGCCAGTCTGCCAGCGACCCGCATGCCAGCAATGCCGTGTTCGTCTTTGAATGTGATCGTCATGGGGTGATTATCTCAGGCTCAAGACCGTTGGGGC
>CANGZG010000117.1 GCA_947458415.1 Comamonadaceae bacterium
CACCTCGGCGAAATGACTACTTTAAATTTAATTAATTTATTTAATTTGATTTTTTAACTACATTTAGTTGATATTTTGTTGAATATTTCAATATTATTAGTAAAATTTTTTGCATGGATTCAAAAAACAAATTCTTTTATATGCAAAATACCTATGTACCACCAAAGCCTTGGGCTGGCTTGGTCAACCCCATCGGCAACAGCAACCCTTTAATGCGGTCGCCAGTGCCAAACGCAACCTTTTTGAAAATTGATTATTTTGAAAAAATCTATGAAATTTTTAAATATAATTAATTCATTTAAGGTGTGTATTCACGGTTTTTTATCACAAAAGACCAAGGATTTTGCCAACCCGTGCCAGGACCCTCAGCCATGAAATCAGAGCCAGATCACCCAATGAACACGAAACTCTTGCAAGTCATTTGCCAATTGCATGACTGGGAAAACCAACACCTGCATCTGGTGCAAAGCCAAGCCGGTCGGTATTTGTACCTGAGTCTGGTCAAGCAATTGACAGAGGCCAAACAAGACCAGCCCAGCGCGCTGCTCAAAGGCATCTACCACAACCAAGATTTGAGCGAACGTGCCTTGCGCTACAAAATCCGCGAATTTGAACAAGAAGGCTTGATCAAATTCGAATGCAACCAGTTTGACAAACGGTCAAAAAAAATCCTGCCCACCGCGGATTTGATGCAAACGCTGGAAACACACAGCCAAGAGCTCGGTCGCATCTTGGCCACCAAATTTGTGTTGTTGCCCAAGAACAAATCGGCCACGACCGATGAACCCTAGGAGCACCTCATGAGCCAGCACATCATGCTGAATGCCCTGCTGGGCCTGGCGGTGTGTCTGGCCGCCGCTTGGGGCATCACCTTGTTTGGCAACCGCAGATTGCGTCTGACATTGAAACACCAGCAAGACAAAGAGCAACGCATGCAAAGCTTCATGGCATCGCTGTCACACCACTTGCGCACGCCACTCAACGGCATCATGGGTTACGCGGAATACATACACAGCAGCTCGCAAGAACCCATGGTTCACTTCACGTCCAAAATCATTTTGGAAAACAGTCTGGAAATGTTGCACTTGGTCAATGGCATGCTCGACCTCAACAAAATCAAAGAAGGTCAATTGCAATTGACCTTGTCCGAGTTTGATGTCTATGACTTGTTGGAGTCCATACGTCAATTACACCAGGCCCGTGCCACCCGACTCAATGTCCAATTGCACATCAGCACCAACCAGCGAACCACGCTGAAGATGAAGGCAGACCCTTATCGGTTGCGACAAGTGCTCCATAATTTGGCGGACAACGCCATCACTTACAACCGCCCCAAAGGCGAAGTCAGCTTGCAACTCTTTCACGATGATGCGAACAACACCATGACCTTTACCGTGGCAGACACCGGTCTGGGCATCGCACACGACATGCAAGAACGCTTGTTCAATCACCAACCAGCGCTTGCGGCCGAATTCCCTGCCAAAAACAAAGTCGGTGTTGGGCTGGGTTTGACACTCAGTCACCAATTGGTGGCGTTGATGGGCGGCAAACTGGACTACCGCACCGAGCTTGGCGTTGGCAGCAGCTTTTATTTCACCCTGCCGATGCAACCCCCATCGGCGGTCAGGCCATGAACAAAAGCCATGTCGTGGTGGTCGATGACAACGAGACCAACCGCTTGCTGCCTGGGTTGTTTTTACGCCCTCTGGGCTACACTGTGGACGAATGCGACAGTGCCGCACACGCCTTGGCTTTGTTGCAGCACACCGCGTGTGATGTGCTGCTGCTCGACATCTCCATGCCCACCGTCAGCGGCATGGATTTGTGCGCGCAGTTGCGCGCCGACACACGGTTCGACGCGATGAAGATCATTGCCTATACCGCCCATGCGATGCCCGAGGAAATCGCGCAACTTGAGGCCGCAGGCTTTAACCACATCCTGCTCAAACCGATTCGCAGCAATGAACTGCTGCAAGCACTGACCGCTTAACCCACCTGCTCACACCACCGGCATGGCATGCCAATCGGTGGTGTAGTCGGGTGATTTGCAGGTTTGGTTCATTTGCCAACCGGTGTAGGCGCCCTGGGTAGACACTTTCACCGTGCCGCGGCCATAACGCTGGTTCAACCCGTCCAACGCATCCATCAACCGCGTGTCCACCGCCTGCGGCGGTTCTAACCAATCGGTCTGGTACCGCCCTTGAGGCGCAATGCCACTGAGCATCACACCGGCTTTTTTGTACTGGTAACCCGCACGAAACATGCGCTCGACCAAATGTGCCGCCCAACGGCTGACCACCAGACTGTCGCTGGTGGGCTGCGGCAAAGGCACCACCAATGAAGGCATGTATTGCGGCAAGTCTTGGCGAAAGCGGTTGGTCATCAAAAACACTTGAATCACCGACGCGTGCGAGCCTTGGGCGCGCAATTTGGCGCACGCGTTGGCGACAAACATGCTGACCGCGTCTTTGAGCACATCCACATCCTCCACCATGCTGCCAAACGACCGGCTGGCGATGATTTGTTGCTTGTCGGCCTGCACTTCTTGCAGATCGATGCATGACAAGCCGTTGAGTTCGCGTTGGGTTTTTTCCATCACCACCCCAAACTCGGCGCGCAAACTCGGCACGTGTGCCTGACGCAAATCCTGCACGGTGCGTATGCCGTGCACGGCCAACCGACTGCTCAGTCGCCTGCCAACGCCCCACACCTCACCGACATCAATTCGCCCGAACAAGCGCGACCGCTGTGCTTCGCTGAGGTCGTTGTCATTGAACACACCGCGCGATCGCGGGTGTTTTTTGGCAATGTGGTTGGCCAACTTGGCCAAGGTTTTGGTAGAACCGATGCCCACGCACACCGGCAAGCCTGTCCACTTGAGCACGGTCTGGCGAATGCGGTAACTGAGTGCACGCAGATCCGGCATGCCGCTCAGATCCACAAAACATTCGTCAATCGAATAGACCTCCGTGCGCGGTGAAAAATCGCTGAGGATGCGCATCACCCGATTCGACAAATCGGCATACAACGCATAGTTGGAACTGAGCGCCAACACACCATGCTGCTCGGCCAGCGCCTTGCACTCGAACCAAGGCTGCCCCATGCGAATACCCAAGGCCTTGGCCTCGTTTGAACGCGAGACCACGCAGCCATCGTTGTTAGACAACACCACCACGGGTACGCGCTGCAAATCAGGGCGAAACAACCGTTCGCAACTGACGTAAAAGTTGTTGCAATCCACCAAAGCCAATGGCGACAGGGCGGTCACCATGGGTCAATACAGCTTGTGCAAGTTGTAAGTGACCACGCCCCACACCGCGAAGTCGTCGGCATCCTTGATCAAACGCGGCGGGTAAATGCTGTTTTCTGCCAGCAACTTGACCACGCCGCCGCGCCGGTAAAACCGCTTGACGGTGAACTCGTTGTTCAACAAGGCCAACACAATGCACTGGTGCTTGGGGTCGAGACTGCGGTCCACCAATAAGGTGTCGCCCTCGTAAATGCCCGCCCCCACCATGGAATCGCCTTTGACCCGGAACAAAAAAGTGGCTTCCTTGTTGCCGATCAGGTGCTCGTTCAAATCGATGCGTTTGCGCGTGTGGTCTGCGGCGGGCGAAGGGAAACCGGCAGGCACGGCCCAGCTGCAAATGTCCAGCCACAGCGGCTGGGTATCAAGCGCCACCGGGGTGGCCAAGGGCAAAAGCGTGTCAGACATGGGCAGAGAATACTGTTAATTTATACAGTATATACCCCGCAATGATGCCCTGCGCAAGCCTCCCCTTGCAAGCGCCCCCTTCAATCGCTCAAGCGATGTGGACAGGGACAAACAATTTATAGCCCATGCGGGTCACCGCCTTGATGCCCGGCTGGCCACACAAAATCGCGTCCATCTTGCGGCGCACGCGGCTGACAATTTGCTCGATGCGCAACTTATTGGTGGACTCTGGCAGGTCGATGTCGCCAAACAGGTCGATCAACCGGGACATGCTCAGCAGCTCGGCGGACAACGCCAGCTCGTACACCAGATTGGCTTCGCTCACTGTCAAGGTGATCGGCGGCTGGCCAGGCGGCTCCAGCTGCAATGCCGACATGCGCAACACCCAGGCGTTGGGCGAGGTTGAGGGCACCATGCGGCGACACAAGGTTTGCAACACCGTGGTCAATTCATGGGGCTTGACCGGCTTGGTCAAGTACACATCGGCACCGGATTCATAGCCCTCTGAACGGTCAATGCTGCGCACCCGCGCGGTCAGCATCACGATACCGATGTGCGGGAAGGCTTGGCGCAAGCGCCGCGCGATCGACAAACCGTCTTCCTCGGGCAAATTCAAATCCAGCACCACCACGTGCGGGACAGCCACGGACAACGCCTGGTTCAGCTCCGTGCCATCGCCCACGCCGCGCACCCCAAAGCCAACGCTTGACAAGTGGTCTTCCAACGCTTCGCGCAAAGCGATGTTGTCTTCCACCAAAAGGATTTGATTCGCGCTGTTTTGCATGCAAGCCTGTGAAGCAGTTCACTTTTTTTAACCGCATTTATTTTATTGATATTAGTAAATTTAGAGTTTATATTGAATTTCAGGATTTCTCAGGTTTTTCCGCCGCAGCGGGGTAGATTCCAAGCTGTTTTCATCCCGCGCGGCGACGTGCGTCGATGCCCATTTTTCACCGCCACCCACACACGCGTCCATGGATGATTTGCAACTGACTTGGTTTGAACTGGGCGCCGCCGGCACGATGTTGGCGTGGGGCCTGGTGCAGTGGTTGCTGATTCAAAAACGCATTTACGCCTTCATCGCCATCACGCTGGGTTTTTTCGTTGCCAAACTGCTGACGCACAGTGCCGTGCTAACCAATTTGTTTGGCCTGAGCACCGCGCAAAACAATGCGTTGCTGGTGCTGTTTGGCATTGGCTATGGCATCAACGGTTTGTACATGTTGCATTTGCTGCTGGTAGACAGCGACACACAAACCGAGCGGCAACCGGTTTACCGTTTGGCCTATGCCGTGTGTTTGCTGCTGGGCTTTGCCAGTTTGTTTTTACCCAGTACCGAAGTGCAAATGGTCGCGACCGTGGTGCTGTTGATCTTGATCGCCATACTCAGCCGAGACTTTGGCTTGTCGTCGCAACACAGCCCCTCCGAACGCCATATCCACGGCTTGCAATGGGGCATTTATGGACTGGTCAGTGTCAGTTTCATCGTCCACGCCGCGCATGTGTTGATGCCTTCGGTGGTGGCATTGAATGAACCTTTGGCGCATGCTGTGTTCACGGCTTGCTGGACCGTCACAGGGGTATTGATCATTGGCCTGCTGACACTGCTGGACCGCCACATTTACGCGCAGCGCTGTGCCGACGCGTCTGACGCCATGCAGTTGGCGGCCGATGAAAACAAACGACGCATGAACCAGCAGCGGTTTTTGTCCATGTTGATGCATGAGATTCGCACACCGCTGAGCGTGGTGAAAATCGGCACGGACGCGCTCGCAGAAGACGTGCCCGACGGCAAGCGTGTGTGGGCCAACCGCATCAATGTCGCGATAGACAACATCACCCAAGTGGTGGAGAACTGCGTGCAAGCCGAAAAGCACGAAGAAGGTTTGATTCAACCCGACATCTCGCAGTTCATGGTGGAACTCGAGTTGGCCGACATTGCCAGCGAGTACGTCACGGCGCATCCCGAACTCGCCTCGCGCATACAAGTGGCCATGGACGCCGAAGGCCGCCATTGGCTGGAAACAGACAAGCATTACCTGCGCTCCATCATGCTCAATTTGTTGAGCAATGCTTTGAAATATTCGCCACCCTTCACACCGATTTATTTGCGCATTTACCGCACGCGCCAGAAAAACCAACACGTGATGCGGTTTGAAATTGAAAATGAGATTGGCAAAGCCGGCTTGCCTGACCCGCACATGGTGTTTCAGCGCTATTACCGCGCCGAATCGGCGAAGAAGTTCGCAGGTACCGGTTTGGGTCTGTGGTTGTCGCAGACCATGGCTCGGCAAATCGGTACGCTGATTCAAATGAAGATACCGTCGAACAACACCGTCATGTTTCATTTCACGCTGCCGCTCACGCGTCACCAATAACACAGAGGACACACCCACCATGAACCTGTTCAACAAATTGTTTGGCGGCAGTCCTCCCGAGACTGAAGCGAGCAAGCATCTGCCTGTGCATCCGCTCAGCGAATTGCCGCATGAGATGAACCTCGTGCCATTGGACGAGTTGGCTGCTGGCGAGCACAACACCGCTTCCCCGTTCTCGTCGCAACCGCCGCAGGGCACACCAACCCATGCGCACACAGTGATACAAGAAGAATTGGCGTACCTGGAAAAATACGACCGTTTGCAAAACCGCATGGACACGTCCGAGCTGTACGAAATTTTTTACACCCTTGAAACGATTTCAGACGCGATCAGCGACATCAACCGCAGCAACGGGGCGTCTGATGAATTCATGGAGAACTGGAAACCCATACTCAACCACATTGAGCACTTCAGCGCCAAAAAACAATTGCTTGAATCGATTGAAGAACAAATGGTGCAAACCATCCGTGAGTTGCGCGACATTCACCAACAGATGTTCGATTCGTTGAACCTGATCAAAACCTACAACAGCGAACGCGAGGCCGTCTATGCCGCACGCAAACAACTGGCGGATGAATTAGAAAGAAAATTGCGGTTGTTGCAAGACGCGGATGGCGGTGCGTGAAGGCCTGTTGCTTAATCGCGCAATAACAAGTAAGAACGGTGCACCACGCGACGCTGGTCCGCCGGTATTTCCAACAGCTTTTCTTTGAACCGCTGCATGTCGTAGACAGGTAACCAGTTCATGGGTTGTTTGGTGGCCACCACCATCACCCATTCAGACATCAATGCCTTGTCGTAGCCTGCAGGCGCCAGCCATTCCAACTCGAACCGGTAAGGTGTTTTCAAACTGGCCGACGGAATCTGCACTGGCTGGGTGATGTGGTTTTTTGCATCATGGTCATTGGGAAACAATTTCACCACGTTGTCTTTGGTCCATGCAGGTCGCCAATTGAACACGCTGATAAACATGGGGGCTGTGGGCTGTATGTTCATCACCAGCGACTCGCCGGGGCGGAAACTTTGTCGGTTGAGGTCAAGCCGCAAATCAAATGACGCATCGTGTGTGATCGATGGCGTCACGACGTCCACCACCATGCTGACCGCACAGTACTGCGTCCCTTGGCTGCTTTTCACCACCTCGGACACCACTTCACTTTTGTTCACCCTGCCCTCGACCAGCATCCATGTATTGCGGTTGATTTCGCATTTTTTATCGTTCGCGGTCAGCGCATTTTGTGAACAATGCATTTGTTGATCAAACGACACGCTCTCTCCGGTCACCATGGCTATCGCCTTGAGCTTGGCGGCTTCGCGGGCGTTTTCACAGGCTTGGTTACGCGACATGTCAGGACCGAAATGGTATTGGGCCTTCACATCGACAGGCACAGCCCATGCGGCGGTTGCACACCCCCACACACACCATGCCACCGACCAAGCTTTCAACACCATGGTTACCTGGTGACCACGAAATATTGGCGATCGCCTGCGAACTGAGGTTCTTGCACTTTTCGAATACCCAAAGCGTGTTTGTAAGTTCGC
>CANGZG010000118.1 GCA_947458415.1 Comamonadaceae bacterium
TTATAGAAAACTGTTTATTGAAGAATCGAAAGAGTGTCTAAAGAGCGTAATTCGAATACCAACTAGAAATGGTAGCGAGCAACTGAAGCAATTACTGGGTAAAGATATTTTCGACAAACCCAAACCTATAAAAATCTTAAGCCAGTTAATTCGATTTTCTACAGATAAAAATGATTTGATTCTGGATTTTTTTGCTGGGTCAGGTTCAACCATACATTCAATATTGGATCTCAATCGCATTGGCATAGGAAACAGGCGTTTCATCAGCGTTCAAATTCCAGAAGCAACAGATACAAATAGCGAAGTCCACAAAGCTGGCTTCAAAAAACTCAGCGACATCACCATTGAACGCGTCAAGCGCGTCATCCAAGGCTATGGCGACAACCCACAACCCATAGACGCGGGTTTCAAAGTGTTCACGCTAGAGAAAAGCGCTTTCCCCCGCGCCGACTTCGCGCCGGACCCCGACGCCAGCGCCGAGCAAAACCTGCAAGCCCTCAAAGCATTCATCGCCCAAAAAGAGACCAACCTCTTCAGCCAACTAGACCCGCAAGCCGTGCGCGACGAAGTGCTGCTCAAGTGCGGCTTTCAGCTCGATGTGCAACTCACGCCCATCACCGAAGTCACCGCCAACCGGCTCTACCGCGCCACCGACCAGCAAACCCCGCCCCGCCAAGCCATCGTCTGCTTTGACACCGAATTAACCACCACCACCCAGGAATGGCTGCGCCAACAAAAAGGCCAACGCGTCATCGTCCTCGAGGCCGCGCTGGACACGACAGCGAAATGGAATTTGCATCACCAGTTGGGTGATGACTTGACTGTTTTTTGAAGGAGATAAAAAATTGAAAGCCAAACCCTCACGCTCAGCAGCCCTCATCGCTGCCATGCACTTCGCAGCGCTCAAAGCGCTTGACGCTGCGCCAAACGGGCAATTAAAGAAAAATGAAATTTCCCAAGCGATTGAAGATAACGTGCCCTTGGATGAATGGGCGCTAGAGGTTTACGAAACAGGAAACACCCGCTGGCGTTCTATATTTGCCTTTGCTTCGGTAGGTTTGGTCAAAGGGGGCTATGTCACAAAGTCTCAAGGTGTCTGGGCTATCACGGATCAGGGCCGCACTGTCGTTGAAGCGCCGTATGACGGACCCGCATTTTTAGCCGAAGTCAATCAGCGATACCAAGACTGGAAGAGCAGTCAGCTTTCAATGGAAGCTGTCATCCCGTCGCCGACAGCTGCAGATGCAGAGGACGAAGTTCCCGAGCCGCCTGAACTGCGCATGGCCGCCATTCAAAACCAAGCCAACGAAGCCTTGTCTGCCGAGTTGCTGGAAACCATCAAGGCAGCGCCAGCAGTGAATTTCGAGAGATTGGTGGTCAACCTCTTGATGAAGATGGGCTACGGCGGCAACCGGGCCAACGCCGGTAAGGTGACGCAGGCCAGCGGCGACAACGGCATTGACGGCATCATCAACGAAGACCCGCTTGGTTTAGACACCATTTACTTGCAAGCCAAACGCTGGCAAGAACCGGTAGGCGAAGCACCGGTGCGCGACTTTATCGGTGCACTCGACATCAAGGGCGTGAAGAAAGGTGTTTTTCTCACTACCAGCCACTTCACAAAACCAGCCTGGGACGCAGTCACAAGCATCAAGTCCGACAAAAAAGTCATCCTCATCGAAGGAGCCCGCCTCGCCGCCTTGATGATCGAACACAACCTGGGCGTCTCCACTGCCCAAACCTTTGCGCTCAAGCGACTGGACACAGACTTTTTTGAAGAAGATTGATTAATCCCTATGCCAAAAGCCATAAAAATTATGGGTGCTAGAATTTCAGTGATGCAAATGACGAATACGCAGTTGCAAGCGCGCATTCGTCAATTGGCACAAGACTCAGGATGCGTATTCATCTTGGATCACGCGCAACTCAGAATGCAACAACGTGGTGTCAACGACATGGAAGTGCTGGTCTGCTTGCGCCAGGGTATGGTTCAACGGCCTGCAAAAGTGGATGCCACAACTGGCGAGGTGCGTGTTCGGATGGATCACTTTGGCTCTGCACGCAATTTGAGTGTGGTGGTGTCGTTGGATGATCTAGAACCTAATCTGTTAGTTGTCACAGTCATTACTCAAGTGAGGTAACGAACATGCGCAAATATTTTCATTACACAGTATGCGGTTTAGACAATGTATGGCTGGCCAACGGGTACACGCTCAAAACCACGCGCCATGGCAATGCTGTAGCGGTGAACGATGTAGATGGCCTACATCAATTGATTGCCAACACCTTGATTGACAAGCCAGGTCGCCTCACGGGCAAAGAGTTTCGTTTTTTGCGCACGCAGTTGGGCTTGTCGCAAGAGGCCCTGGGTGCCATGCTGGGTTTCAGCGAGAACGCTGTCAGCCTGTGGGAGCGCAAAGACACCGTGCCCGCTGCGTGCGACCAATGGCTGCGCATATCGGTGTTAGCCAAGCTGGAAGGCAATACCAAACTGGTCGATGCCATCACGCGAACACAAACCGTTCATAAGTTGATTTATTCCAAATATGTGGTGAAAGAAGTCAACGGCAAAAGAACCTTGTCTGTGGTCAAGCAGCCACGTATAGTTGCTGTCGCCTAAAGAAAACCCCAATTTGGGTGCGATCTAACCCATTTTGGGTTTTCACAAATGGTTGGTATTCACAGCGTAGACTCCCCTTTCCCCCACTCCTCATCACCCCCATGAACCGCCCCGTCCTCGCCACCGACCACATACACCCCGCCATCCGCGACACCATCGCCCAGCACCAGCAAGACATCGTCACTGAAGTGCAACAAGCGGTGCAGCAACACGCGGTGGTCGTGGTCGGCATGGCGCAAAACCCCATGGTGACCAAAGCGCGCAAAGCCTTGGCCGATGCGGGTTTTGTGGTGCATTACTTGGAATACGGCAGCTACCTCAGCCAATGGCGTCGCCGCAATGCCTTGAAGATGTGGACCGGCTGGCCCACGTTTCCGATGGTGTTTGTCAATCAGGTGTTTGTCGGTGGTGCCAAAGATGTGAAAGCCCTGATCGATTCAGGTGAATTGAAGAAAACCAACTGACGCATAAGATGGGCTGAATGTCTTTGAATTCTTTATCTGCCCGCTACGCCGCTGTCCGTCAACACACTTTGCAACTCGCTGCGCCGCTCAGCGCCGAGGACCAGTGTGTGCAATCCATGCCAGACACCAGCCCGACCAAATGGCATTTGGCGCACACCAGCTGGTTTTTTGAAAACCTGGTGCTGCTGCCTTTTTTGTCAGGCTATCAGGTGTTCGATGCGTCATTCGCTTACCTGTTCAATTCCTATTACGAAGCCTTGGGGCCGCGCCACCCGCGCCCACAACGCGGCTTGTTGACTCGCCCCGCTCTTTCGCAAGTGATGGCGTTTCGCGAGCACGTGAATGCGGCCATGCAGCAATTGCTTTTGAATGAAAGCAAACTGTCTGGCGAAGCGTTGGCTTTGATCGAACTCGGACTTAACCACGAGCAACAACACCAAGAACTGTTGCTCACCGATGCACTGCATTTGCTGTCTTGTCATCCCCTGTTGCCCGCCTACGATGGTTCTTTCCAAGCGGGTGCTGCAGTCCAAAAGGAACTGCAATGGCTGTCTTTCGATGAAGGCTTGCGCACATTGGGCCGAGCCGTTGATGCAACAGGATTTGCGTTTGACAACGAAAGCCCGGCTCACCAGCGGTTTGTGCAAGGCTTTCAAATCGCCAACCGTTTGGTCAGCTGTGGTGACTACTTGGCGTTCATCCTTGACGGTGGCTATGCCAACGCAGACCTGTGGTTGTCCGAAGGACGCGCGCAGGTGTTGCAAAACGGTTGGCAATGTCCGATGTATTGGCTCGCCCCTGACGACCCGCGCGCACCGTCTGGGCAATGGCAAGTGTTTGGACTCAACGGTGTGAAACCCCTCGATGCGCTAGCCCCGGTGGCCAACCTGAGTTTTTACGAAGCAGCTGCCTACGCCCAATGGGCGGGTACGCGCTTGCCCACCGAGTTTGAATGGGAAGTGGCCGCCCAACTGTCGAACACCCATGCCATGCACGACTTGCACGGCCTTGTTTGGCAATGGACCCGATCCGCTTATGAACCCTACCCTGGGTTTGTGCCCGCCACGGGCGCCGTGCGCGAGTACAACGGCAAATTCATGGTCGGCCAACAGGTGTTGCGAGGCAGCAGCTGGGCCACACCGACACACCACAGCCGACACACCTATCGCAACTTTTTCCCGCCGTCAGCTCGCTGGCAATTCACCGGACTGCGCCTTGCCAAAGACATCTGAACGCCCATCTTTCGGTACCGCTGCACAGCACCACTCGCCTTTTTTTCGCGACATGCATGCCGCGCTGTCGTCCGTGCCCAAGCGGATTTCTCCCAAGTATTTTTACGACGCGCAGGGCTCTGCCTTGTTCGATCAAATCTGCGCGTTGCCAGAGTACTACCCGACACGCACTGAAATGTCAATTTTGCAAAACCATGCGCATGACATGGCGCAATGCATGGGCGTGCATGCTGACATCATCGAGTTCGGTGCGGGCTCGTTGCAAAAAATACGTTGGCTGTTGAAAGCCGCCGCCTTGCCTGCCCGCTATGTGCCCATTGACATTTCAGGCGAGCATTTGCAAACCGCTTCATCGCAGTTGCAAACCGAATTCAAAGACCTGTTGATACAACCGCAAATTTCCGACTACACCGCCGATTGGCAACTGCCACCCGCGCTGCAGGGTGCAGGCAAGCGCGTCATTTTTTTTCCGGGCTCCACCTTGGGCAATTTCTCACCTTCGCAAGCCCACCATTTTTTTCAGCAATGCGCGCAACACTTGCCGGGTGGCGCGCTCTTGCTGGGCGTCGATTTGATCAAAGCACCTGAACTGTTGCATGCGGCGTATAACGATGCGCAAGACGTCACCGCCGCGTTCAACTTGAACCTGTTGGCACGCGCCAACCGGGAATTGGGCACCAACTTCGACATGACCCAATTTGCACACAGCGCTTTTTACAACGCCCCTTTGCAACGCATTGAAATGCATTTGCAAAGCCTGTGCGCACAACACGTACAGTTGGATGGTCAACGCTTTGATTTCGCGCAAGGGGAAACTTTGCACACCGAGTATTCACACAAATTCACACTGACGGGTGTGCAACAAGCCGCGAGCATGGCAGGCTTGCAAGCAGGCCCGGTCTGGACCGATCCGCTGCAGTGGTTTGGTTTGCTGTGGTTAAACATTCCCTCAACCTTGGAGACAGCCCGATGAAAGCCATTTGGAACGACACCGTGATCGCCGAAAGCAACGACACCGTTTTGGTGGAAGGCAACCATTACTTCCCCAGAGCCGCGTTGAATGACGCGTATGTGTCACCCAGCAATCACAAAACCATGTGCGCCTGGAAGGGCCAAGCCAGCTATTTGTCTTTGCTGGTCAACGGCGAGCTCAACAACGACGCCGTTTGGTTCTATGCCGACCCCAAACCGCAAGCCGAAGAAATCCGGGGCCGTGTCGCCTTTTGGAAGGGCGTCAAAGTCGCTGAATGAGTCAGTGATTTCCCTAGTCACGGCCTGAAAACCCTTGTCAACTCGGCCACAATCGATGGTTTCAGTTTTCGGGATTCAGCAGCATGGCGCACATGATCATCGATGGCAAACCCTGTCAAGCCATCAGCGGACACACCTTAGAGGTTCGCTCGCCCGTTGACGGGAAAGTGTTTGACCACATCCCCCGCTCGGATGCCCGAGACATTGATTTGGCTGTGCGTGCTGCGCGCGCTGCATTGAATGGCGCTTGGGGCCAACTGAGCGCTACCGAGCGCGGTCGCTTGATGCTCAAGCTCAGTCAACTGGTCATGACACACGCAGAAGCATTGGCGCTGCTGGAAGCGAAAGACACCGGCAAGCCCATGACCACCGCGCGCAATGACATGGTGGTGTTGTCGCGGTATTTTGAGTTTTACGGTGGTGCTGCTGACAAAGTGCACGGAGAAGTCATTCCATTTTTGAACGGCTACCAAGTCAATTTGTTGCGCGAGCCTTTGGTTGTCACCGCCCACATCATTCCTTGGAATTACCCCGCACAAATGATGGGACGCAGCATCGCACCAGCGCTGGCCATGGGCAACGCGGTGGTGGTCAAGCCTGCGGAAGATGCCTGTCTGAGTTGCTTGCGCATCGCCGAACTCGCTCTTGAAGCAGGATTTCCAGCGGGTGCGCTGAACATCGTGAGCGGTATCGGCGAAGAAGCCGGGGCGGCATTAGCGAACCACCCTGACATCAATTTCATCAGCTTCACCGGCTCCAACGAGGTCGGCGTGTTGATTCAACAAGCTGCGGCCAAACACGCCGTGAAATGCACGTTAGAGCTGGGTGGCAAATCTCCCCATTTGGTGTTTGAAGATGCCAACCTCGAACTGGCAGCCACCACAGTGGTGCGCGGCATCATTCAAAACACGGGGCAAACCTGCACGGCCGGCAGTCGCTTGTTGGTGCAGCAATCGATTCATGACCGGTTTGTCGCTCTCGTCGCGGAAAAATTCAAACAGGTTCGCGTGGGTACACCCGAGATGAACTTGGACTGCGGGCCGGTGGTCAACCCGACGCAACAACAACGCGTGAACCGTTTCATCGAACAAGCCAAGGCCAGCGGCCTGCCCGTGCTGGCACAAGGTCAGATTGACCCAGGCGTGCCAGCCGATGGCTACTACGTGATGCCCACGTTTTTTGGCGCTGTGCCAGCGGATCACCCACTGGCGCACCAAGAAGTGTTCGGACCGGTGTTGGCTGCCATGCCTTTTCAAGACGAAGCGCATGCGATCGCATTGGCCAATGGCACCGACTACGGTTTGCTGGCCGCGGTCTGGACTGAAAACGGCGGCCGACAACAACGCGTGGCCAAGGCGCTCAAGTGCGGACAAGTTTTTGTCAACTCGTTTGGCGCTGGTGGCGGCGTCGAGTTGCCGTTTGGTGGCGTCAAGCGAAGCGGCCACGGTCGCGAAAAAGGCTTTTTGGCATTGGAAGAAATGAGCACGACCAAAACAGTGGTGCATTTCCACGGGTAAACCAACTTTTTGAAAGACACAGCATGGCTCAGTTAAATCAAAAAATCGCCATCGTCACTGGTGCAGGTGGCGGGTTCGGTCAAGGCATTGCCAGCGCCTACATCCAAGAAGGCGCGCGCGTCATCGTCGCCGACATCCATGCACAAGCTGCGCAACAAGTGGCCCAATCCTTGGGCGCCAACGCCAGCGCATTCACTTGCGATGTCAGCAAAGCAGATCAGGTCAAGGCCTTGGTCGCGCATTGCGTCGCCACTTTTGGTGTGCCAGACATCGTGGTCAACAACGCCGGCACCACCCACAAAAACCGTCCCATGTTGGAAGTGGACGAAGCCATGTTTGACAAAGTCTTCGCGGTGAATGTGAAATCGATTTTCCACATGGCACATGCCGTGGTGCCACTCATGCGTCAACAACAACGCGGCGTGATATTGAACATCGGGTCGGTGGCTGGCATACGCCCCCGCCCTGGCTTGTCTTGGTACAACGCGTCCAAAGGCGCGGTCAA
>CANGZG010000119.1 GCA_947458415.1 Comamonadaceae bacterium
CGCAGTTCATGTCTGCAGAACCACTGGCGTATTGCCAGGTACCAGGCAATACGCCAGTGGTTCTGCAGACATGAACTGCGTAAGTGACGGTGCATTCGCCGGCGCAGAAGAAGCGTTTGACACCATGCGCTACACCCGCCCTGAAGTTGAGCGGATCGCGCGCGTGGCTTTTGAAGCGGCACGCAAACGCCACAAACGTGTCACCAGCGTGGACAAAGCGAATGTGTTGGAAACCTTCCAGTTCTGGAAAGACATCGTCACCGAGGTGCACAAAGACTATCCCGATGTGGCGTTGGACCACATGTATGTCGACAACGCGGCCATGCAGCTGGTGAAAGAGCCGAAACGCTTTGACGTGGTCGTGACAGGCAACATGTTCGGCGACATTCTGAGCGATGAAGCCTCCATGTTGACTGGCTCCATCGGCATGCTGCCTTCTGCATCGTTGAACGCCAGCCGCCAAGGTTTGTACGAGCCCAGCCATGGCAGTGCGCCAGACATCGCGGGCAAAGGCATTGCCAACCCCTTGGCCACCATTTTGAGCGCCGCCATGATGTTGCGTTTTTCACTGGACCAAGAAGCCGCGGCCCAACGGATTGAAGCTGCCGTCAAAAAAGTATTGGCGCAAGGTTTGCGCACCGCCGACATTTTCAGCGAAGGCACACAACGGGTCAGCACCAGTCAAATGGGGGACGCCGTCGTCAAAGCGCTCTGAGCGGGGACGGTATGGTTCACATCGAATGAGCGTGGATGGCGCAGCAGCAGCGCCCATTCCACATCATTGAACCACCAAGCGGCCTTCCTCCAGCATCTTTTGTAACAAGGCGCTGGTGCTTTCGCCGCCGTACAACAGCGACTGGTCGGGCTTGTTGGCATCGAAGTTGCCGTTGCCAATCGAACTGATCAAATCGGTCATGGTGAACAACTTGGAAAAATTGGCGGCACCCGTGGTGTCCACAGAACACACCATTTGCAAATTGTTGTCCCATTTGGTCCATTCCAGTTTCACATAATTGGCCAATTTGCTGGCGTCATTGGCTGCACCTTTGCCCAATTGGGCAATCAAAGTTTGGTCAAACAATTGGTACAGGCTGATGGTATCGGCTTGTGTGCCACCGCCCTTGCCAAAATTGAAATCTTTGATGACATCGCCTGTGACGCCGGCGACATTGCCGCTTTCTTTGGCAAACAAAAACGTGTCACTGCCTTCTCCACCGGTCAAAGTGTCGCTGTCTATGCCGCCAACCAAGGTGTCGGCGCCCAAGCCACCGATCAACTGGTCCTCGCCAGCGCCACCCAACATCATCACGCCATTTCGTTGGTCACTGACAGACAAGCGGTTGGCATTCAATATTTTGTAATTGTCATAGTCTTGGTTTGGCAAATCCGAACCGATGAACCAGGTGTGACTGGGCAAGGCACGACCTTGGGTGTCTTGCAGTTGCGTACCGGTGTACCTGATCAACAACGGGCCATTGATGGAGTCGGTCGATTGAAAGCGAAGCGATTGCTGTAAATCATTGAATGAGACTGTGGTGGGGTTGGTGGAATTCAAGCCACCTGCGGTGAAGTTGTAGGGACCGATGCCAGAAACCGAGAAATCGCCGATTTGCAAGCTTGATCCCACATTGATTTTCAGTGCATGGTCAAAATTCAAATCCAAGATTTTGTTGTTGTTACTCAAATCAAAGCTGTACAAGCTCGACAGCTTGTCACCGCCTTGGGTGTACAAAGTGACCGCATAGGCGCTGGTATTGGGCGCATAAAAACCGTCATACCAATTGCCATCGGATGACAGGTAAAAATGCCCTTGCAGCCGATTGCCCATGTTTTGGGTCAGCAACAGGTCTTGGTTGTCCATTTTGATGTTCAAAGAGCGCGAGTCAGACAATTGCCACACGTCTTCATCGCTGACTGACAAAGTTTGTGCAGAACTGTTGGAAGACAAGTCAATTTTTTCAAACCCTGCCAGCTTGTGATAACCATTCAAGTCCACCCTGGCGTTGTCATCAGCCCTGCCAGACAAGCCGCGTGAATTGCTGACGTAATCAGACAAGACCATGGTGTTTTTGGTGCTGAAACTGCTGTGCAGCATCAAGGTATCGAAGCCTTTGCCGCCATCCAAGTAACGGAAATTCAAGTCCTTCAGGATGACGGTGTCATTGGCGTTGCCAGTGGTGACGTAGTCTGCGCCAGCCACCGTCACGGTTTCAGCACCGTTACCCGCTTTCGCGTCCTGGTTGAGCAACAACACATCATCCAACAGGTTCATTTTGTCTGCGCTGACTGACAAATCGTACGTGCTGCCCAGGGATTTGGGTTTCACAAAATAACCCATGGTGCCGAACTTCACTGCTTGGTAGGTGTTGATCTCTTGCAGTGCCGCACCTTTGATGGCTTTGGCGGCCCAAATGATGTCGCCAACCATGCCGCGCCAAAGATGGTTCACGTTTTTTTCGATGTCACTGAGCGAGGTGGGCGAATTGTTGGTCTCGTTCATGGCACCGATCAAAAACTGGGTCACCATGATGGCTTGGTATTGGTTATTCGTGATGCTGTCGTAAGTCAGCGTGCCTGCGGGCTTGCCGCCACCCAAGACAATTTTATAGTCAGTGACCCGGTGACCGATCAATTCTGAATTGCTGAAGAAGGAGAGATCCCCCATGGAGGTATTGCCATAAGGCGTGGCATCGTACACATGCGACAACAGCAATTGCGCACCCAGCGTGCCTGAGTTCACCGGTATCACCATGCCATTTCTGTACTGAGTCCGAATGGGGTTAAAACCCACATCCGCGATATCACCTGGTTTCAAATGAGGCATGTTCCAACTGTACGCACCTGGATTATTGTTGTTGCGGTTGGTTTGCCAAGCCGTCAATCCATTTTGGCTTTCGCCTTGATATGCTTCCAACCCGCTGGTGTCCCAAAACATCAAGCCGACATTGCCTGTGGCCAGCTTGAAATCCGCGCCATTGAATCCAGTGTTCCAGTTTGCACCGTTGGCTCCGATCGATGTCAACATGGCGTGATAACCGTCAAAGCCCCAATCCTTGCGCCCATTGGCAATGACGGTGTAAGACATTTTGGTGGGCACGACATCAGCCACATCTTTGCTGTAGTTGGCAAAAATTTGTTCAGGGTCATTGAAGTACATGAACGATCCTTTTCTGGACCCTTCATTGCCTGCGTCAATCACCCACCGCCTGCCGACAGCGTCGTATGAGACATCCGGACCGCTGAAAAACAATTGGTTGTGGCCATTGACCGCATTGCGAACCAACATCGGTGCTTTGATATTGGATGACAGGAAACTGGTGGCGGTGCTGCCACCGACAGACGCTTGCCAACTGGTCACATCGGTACCGGTCGCTTGGACAATGTTGTCAGTGTCAAACCAAATCATCTTCCCGGTGGCAGACCAGTGGTCGGCAGTGACAGACACCGACACGTTGCGCATGTCGGACGTGACCGCCGTCCCTGAACCCCGTTGAATCGTGGCGGTCAAATTGCGCATGCCGTCACCACCCCACTGGTCAGCGCTGACCGCGATGGACACACTGTTGGCGTTCACGTCTGCCGCGGTGACGGTGGCCGTGCCCAGCAAATTCCCGCTTTCCATCCCGTCCAGGTAGAGCTTGACCACGTCACCGACTTTGGCACCCGCCAATTTCATCGACACATTCACAGGCGTCATGATGTCGGCAGATGAAATCACGTTGTCCTTCGACACCACATCGATCATGATCGAGCTGGGGCGGTTGAACAAGTCAACCATGGTCTGCACCTCAAACGAACTGGACACATTGCCAGCGTTGTCCATCAAATTGGCCAACTGAAAGCTGTTACCTGGTGTCAACGCGGGATTGGAACCGATCGTGATTTCCCACACATTGCTCTTCATGGTTTGGTCAGCGATTTCCTGGGCCTCGGCTTGGGTTTTGCCACTGAAAGCGGAGTTATTGATTTGTGACACAGAGGTGTACACACCGCCGATGGCTTTGAGGGTGGCATTGGTGCCAAACACCGCTTGCTGAACATTGTTCACCAGCATGGTTGGCAAATCGGCAACAGACAAATTCACCGCTTCTGCGAAACGAATCACGATCCTGTCACCTTGCGACACCTGTCCATTGCCATCGGTGTCAGCCACCGTCAGTTGCAGCACATCGGTGTCTACCTGCGTGTCCACCACAAACGTGTGAGGCACGCTGAAATACCCCCAAGCGTCGTTGGTCGGGTTGTGAATTTGTGCGGTCAAGGTGCGATTGCCTTGGCGCGAACCCAAATTGATATTGGCATTGGACAAATTTCCCATGGACACACTCAACAAGGCGGGCGCAATGGCCCAGTTGGTGTTGTTGAAACTGTTGCCAAAGCTTGACAAAGGACGGCCGGTCTGTCCTGGCACTGCCACCCCATCCAAAAACAGCGTGAATGTGTCACTGGTGCTGGGTTTGAATCCCACCCTGTCATCATGCATGTACAGATTGAAGTGGGTCAATTGGGCCAACTCATTGGCATTGATCAGGTTGTTACCCGACTTGAGCACATCCATGTTGAGTGTGATGGGAATGAAAAAATTCGGCGGGATCAGACTCAAATCGGCAGCGGGCAAATTGTTGGCCACGTTGATCAAACTCGTGCGTGACAACACAATCGGGTTGGCAGAGGTCAGGCTGTGGTCGCTGCCCAAAAAAATCCTGAAGGTTTTGGCATACATGTCGCCGTTGACTTTGACGCTGTCGACTGCATCGACCCGGAAATTCTTGCCCCACTTGCCTGAGGCGTTGCCTTTGGCTTTCAAATCGGCCAGCACATCACGCACCAGCACGTTGTCTGTCAAGCTCAACTCCAAGCCATCGTTGTTCGCGCCGTCACCATTGGCATCGAATTTCACCAGGTTGCCTGACAACGCAGGCACTGAGCGAACCACTTGGAAATCTGTGCGACCCACTTGTGATTGCTGTCCGGCTTTGCTGGTGACTGCTTCAAAGTAAGCGCTGAAATTAGCCGGTTGTCCTTGGGTCAAAGCGGCCAACTCGGCGGTGGAGAACGTGACAAACCAATCCCCTTTGCTGTCAGACACCACCGATTTGTCTGCGCCAATTTGAACAGGCGTGTTGCCAGAGGACTTCACAAACATTTTCACGGTCACGGTCGCCGATGGCACGGTGATGCCAGCCAGTTTTTGTGCAGACGCGAGTTCATTGATGTTGACAATGTTGTCGCCGGTGAAACTTTGCAGCACCGGTGGACTCAATGCCAGCGCCACGTTGAAACTGTCGACCACCTTGGCGGACACATTGCCTGCTTTGTCGGTTTGAAACACCTCGTAATACACCACCGCCTCGGTGTGGCCCGGCCCGACCAAAAACACAAATTCATTGGGCGTGAGCACTTGCGCGAATTTGCCGTTGCTGTCGTAGGCGACATTGTTCTTGGTGATTTTGTGGCCGTACTGGCTTCTGAACACCACAGTGAGGCTGGTGGAATTGGGCAAGACCTGGGTTTGACCTGGGGAGGGGTCTACCAACAATTCGATGCCACTGCCTTTGAAAAACTGGTTGGATTGTGCGCTGGTAGGTGTCACGCCGCCCACCACCGTGGTCGGGTCGGCATCGACCACAGGCATGCCAATGTTGGTGTCGAGGTGGGCGGTCGTGCGTTGGACCATGGAAATGTTGTTGCCTTGGTCGATGAACTTGATTTCAAAATCAATCTCTTGCACCGGTGTTTGGGCATCGGTTTGCTGCAACAAAGGGGTGGTCAATGTCACCAGTTTGTAGCCGGCTGAAATGTCAGCGTCCGTGATGACCAGGTCGGTGGGCAACACAAAATCAGCGGCCACATTGGCAGGGCGTTGTGTTTGCTTGTAGGTGTATTTCCAGAATTGAAGGTTGAGCTTGTCGCCAGACTTGGGGGAATGGTTGGTGTCAAACACCACTTTCAATTCCAAACGGCTGACTTCGTTGGCATTGAGCCAACCGTCATTGGCCGACGTGATTTCAATCGACAAGGGTTTGTTGGGCACATCCTTGTCAATGAAAAACGAACGGATGGATTTGTCGCTGTCATTGCCACGTTGGTCGGTTTGCCACACATGCAATTCAAACGCACCGTATTCAATCGAGGTGTCCAGGAAGTTAAACACATGGGTTTTTGAAATGGACCAGTCACCATTGGCATTCACCGTCACTGGCAAGTCAGGTGAATACAAATAGTTGCCATTCTTCAAATGGTAAATTTTGGCGGTCACAGTGGTACCGGCCTCATGCCCCTTGCCTGTGATGTCATTCAATTGACTGTATTCGGCTGCGCTGATCAAGTCATCGGCCATCCACTTCTCAATCGTCATCGCACCCGGCTTGATGGTGTCAATCTTCACATCAATGGAAAATTCCGGCGATGCGTTGCCTGCCACGTCCCATAACTTGGCACTGACCGAAATGGTTTCGTCCAAACCAGCCAATGAACTTTTGTCAATCGCCACGTCTACCCAGCCGTTGCTGATGTCATCGGTTTTGATTTGGTAAGGCGACAGTTCGGTGTCTTTCCACTTCAGTATCAAACTGGTGCCCAGTTCGGAAATAGACAAGCCCGCCAAGCTGACCCGAACCGTGACACTGCCGGATTCTTTGTCAATGATGTACTCGCCGCCTGCCGAGTTGCCGTCAGTCCCTGAGATTTGGGTGATGGCGGGTGTGAAGTTGGGCGGGACGGTATCGATGATCACCGTGTGCACTTCCGTGCTGGATGGCAGGGTGCCTGACCTGGGGTTGTCGTACAAATCTGTCACCACACTGCCGTTCCATTGGACCGATTTCACCGACAAATTGCCAGACAGTGCGTTCACATTTCCCGCCACGGTGTAGGCGAACACCATTTGGTTGCTTTTGTTGTTCACATCATCTCGGGGGACAAAATCTGCATCCCGGTCAATGCCATCGCTGAACCCGGTCAAGGTGACCGTGGGTAAGACATTCGCGGTGTTGACTTTGATGGACTCTGAGAAATTCAACACCACCTGAAGCACATCGCCTTGCTTGGCATTGCCGTTGACACCATTGGCACTGATGCCCATGGATTGGCACACCGGGCCGTTGGTATCGATGATGAAATAGTCTTGGTTGTTCTGAAACGCCAGCGCTTTGGGCAATGACTCGTTGTCTATGTCACCATTTGCATTCAGCACCTGCGTACTGACATACAACTTGTACTGACCATCACCCAGCGTGGTCAGTTGGTTGATGTCAATGCGCTTGGACCATGCTGAGGTGTTGGCGGGTACGGCAATGTCCCAGGTCAAGCTCAGTCCATTCACTTTTTTCAAGACCAAATGCACGTTGCTGTCAGCGACGGTGGTGGTGCCATTGATGGTGATTTCGGAATTGCCTGAAAAGTCCAACTGGCTCAACACGCTGTCTTGGGTGGGGCCAGCGAAATCCAGTCCGCTCACACTGGTGATGGTTGGCGCGGGTAAAGGTTGGGACTCAAATTGAAACAGCTTTTCCGAAACGTTCGAGTCATTGCCAGCCAAGTCAGTTTGGTAGACCTTGACACGCACTTGCCCGCCG
>CANGZG010000120.1 GCA_947458415.1 Comamonadaceae bacterium
CCATCGCAATGCGGGCAGTACGCCACGCCTTTGTTTTTGTAAGTTTGCTCGCCCGGCACATTCACATTGCGCCATCTGGCACCGGTCGACAAAATCACACTGCGAGCTTTTAAAACACCGCCATTTTCTGTGTGCACTTGGATGTATTCACCCGCGCGTTCGGCAGGTACCAATTTTTCGACCCGCTGAAGGTTCATGATGTCCACTTCATACTGACGGACTTGCGCCTCCATGGCGGCTGCAAATTTGGGGCCATCCGTCTCCAAAACCGAAATGTAGTTTTCAATGCCCATCGTGTCGTTGACTTGACCGCCAAAACGCTCAGCCACCACACCGACTCTGATGCCTTTTCGCGCGGCATACACCGCGGCAGCTGCACCGGCAGGACCGCCGCCCACCACCAACACATCAAAGGCTTCTTTCTCAGTCAATTTGACCGCTTCACGCGCCGCTGCATTCACATCGAGCTTGCCCACCATTTCCTCTAAAGACATGCGACCCGAACCGAACACTTGATCGTTCATGAACACCATGGGCACGGCCATCACTTGCCTGTTTTCAACCTCTGCTTGGTTCAAAGCCCCATCAATGACCGTGGTTTGAATCTTGGGATTGAACACCGCCATCAAGGTGGCCGCTTGCACGACATCCGGGCAGTTGTGGCATGACAAGGACATGTAGACCTCGAACTTTAAATTCGTGTCAATGTGTTTGATTTGTTCCAACACAGCGGGTTCTACCTTTGGCGGATGACCGCCAGTCCAAAGCAAAGCCAACACCAATGAGGTGAATTCATGGCCCATGGGAATGGCAGCGAAGCGAACGCCTCGTGACTCACCCTCTTTGGCAACCATGAAAGAAGGTTTGCGGGCATCGTTTCCAGTGGTGTCGACACTGACTTTGTCAGACAGCGCGGCAATGTCCCTCAACAGTTGGTGCAATTCTTGGCTCTTGTCGCTTTCATCCAGCGAGGCCACCAAGCGGATGGGATGACGCAGGTTTTGCAAATAACTTTGCAATTGGGATTTCAATGAATCATCAAGCATGGCAATTCTTTCAAAGGCTTCAAAGGTTGGGTGTGTGGCAGCAGCGGTTGCAGTGTGTGCAGGCTTTCCGACCAAAGGGGCGCGAACAGCACCCCCTTGAGCAGACCAGCTGCTTAGATCTTGCCGACCAAATCCAGTGACGGCGTCAATGTTTTGGCGCCTTCGTTCCATTTGGCAGGGCAAACTTGACCCGGGTTGTTAGCGACATATTGAGCTGCTTTGAGCTTGCGCAATGTTTCTTTGACGTCGCGTGCGATGGCGTTGTCGTGAACTTCCATGGTCTTGATGACGCCTTCAGGGTTGATGATGAACGTGCCGCGCAAGGCCAGGCCTTCTTCTTCAATGTGCACGCCGAATGCGCGAGTCATTTGGTGTGTGGGGTCGCCGATCAAAGGGAACTTGGCTTTGCCAACCGCAGGCGATGTCTCATGCCACACCTTGTGCGCAAAATGTGTATCGGTGGTCACGATGTAAACCTCTGCACCTGCTTTTTGGAATTCTGCATAGTTGTCAGCCGCGTCTTCGACCTCTGTGGGGCAATTGAAAGTGAAAGCGGCTGGCATGAAAATCAAAACAGACCACTCTCCTTTGAATGTTTCGTTCGAAACTTGAACAAACTTGCCGTTGTGGAAGGCTTGGGCTTTGAATGGCTGGACTTGCGTGTTGATGAGAGACATGGTGGATTCCTCTTTTGGTTGAATAAAACTATCGAATGAGTTGAACTCATTGAGAGGAATCATAACCAGGTTTCGGGTTTACCCTGATTGTTTGTGTCAATGACAGAGATTGAAAGGCTCTAAGAGCCCCGTCAACCCAGACCTCCTATGATGCGGCGTGATGCCGACTCAATAACGGGTCAGCCCAGCGCCTATGGACCACCCCCCCCTGCTTGAGGATGTACATGACTGAAGATGAACGTTGCTGTGGAACCGGAACCTGCATCATCAACGACCAAGGCGTCTGCTGGTGTGGTCAAGTGTGGGACGGTGAAAAAATGTGCAGGCCCCAGTCATCGGTGACGCCATCCCCACAAGAATTGATGCCCTCTGAACAGTCGCCGTCTGCCAAGGACTGAGAAACATCCCGGCCATGCAGAACAAATCTGCGGATGTATTGGTTCTGGGCGCAGGCATTGTGGGACTGAGCCTGGCGTTGAAGTTACAAGAACGTGACAGACACGTGCTGCTGGTTGACCGAGCCTTGCCGGGTGCGGCAACCAGCTTTGGTAACGCAGGATTGATTGAGCGCAGCACGGTCTTTCCCTATGCATTTCCCCGTGACCTCAAAACCTTGCTGGCATATGCACTGGGGCGACGTCACGCCGCACATTACCACTGGCATGCCATGCCTTCACTGCTGCCTTGGATGTGGCGCTATTGGAAGTATTCTTCACCAGCACTTTATCCACGCGCCATAGCAGGTGCGCTGCCCTTGATCGAGCACAGTTGGAGCGAACACCTGCCCCTGATCAACGCGGCGGGTGCCCAGGGCTTGGTGAACGAGCGCGGGTGGATCAAAGTGTTTCGAACCGCCGAAAACGCAAGTCAACACCTGGACATGGCTGCCCAAAGCAGCGCCTTCGGCGTCACAGCGAACCCATTGTCAGCGGCAGAACTTTTGGCGAAAGAGCCTGCACTCAAACCCGGCTTGCTCGGTGGCGTGCATTACCCCCACGTGCGACAAATTCAAGATCCGCAGGCACTCTCAAACGCCTACTTGGCTTTGTTCCTTCAACGCGGTGGTCAATTTGTGCATGGGGATGCATGCACATTGCAGCCCGAGGCGAAAGCTTGGTCTGCGCAAACTGAACGGGGGCGTTTGCACGCCACCCATGCCGTGCTGGCGTTGGGCCCGTGGGGTGAGGACATCGCCCGAAATTTGGGATACCGCTTGCCCATGGGACGCAAGCGTGGCTATCACATGCACTTTCAAACCATGGCGACAACGCTTGAGCACACGGTTGTTGATGTGGACCACGGCTATGCAATCGCGCCCATGCAAACTGGCTTACGCTTGACCACAGGCGCCGAATTTGCACTGCGTGATGCGCCTGCCACACCTGTTCAGCTGCAACGCATCGAGCCAATTGCAAGAGGCTTGACGCATTTGGGTCAGCGAATGGATGCCAACCCTTGGCTAGGGTCGCGCCCTTGTACCCCAGACATGTTGCCTTTGATAGGTTCAGCGCCCAATCACACTGGCTTGTGGTTTAGCTTTGGCCACGCTCACCACGGACTGACACAAGCGGCCTCCAGCGGCCGATTACTGGCTGAATTGATATGCGGGCAGACCGCTTACATCGATCCGACGCCATACAAAATGCAAAGATTTGTTTGACAGGTACACACCCTATTGAGTCACAGGCGGTGGTACACGTGTTGCTTGCCAAGACACCATTTTCAAAACGCCATCTTTTTGATGCCACACACTGTGATAGCGCAGTTGAAGAGTGAGGTGGTTTTGTTTGATTCGAACCACATACTTGCCTGAGCCGGTCAAAATGGCAGTGCACCCAAATACACGCACACTGTCGTTCATGTGATCGATGCTTTCATAGACCGTGTCGCCTTTTTGGATGGCATCCAGGTAGGATGTTTTGTCATCTACCACCGCGCTGTTTCGGATGTACACCAGCTCTTCGGCCAACAGTTGGTTCAGGGTGGCCGTGTCTTTTTGAATTTGCGATTGAAGCCGCAGATTTTCTGCCTGCAACACATCGTCAACTGAGAAAGCGCCACAGGTATCTGCATAACTCATCTGACACAACCACAATCCAGTCAAACACACAACACATTGACGAATTAAAAACTTCATGGTTTTTCCTTTTGATGAACTGCGCGATACCAAGGAGGTTGTCATTTTTTCACGGCCGATCTTATGGCTTTTTACCTGCCAACGACCAAGGCCCAAATCTCACGCTTTGTGCGATCATGATGGGGTCAAAAAGCCCTGGTCATCATCCATCCTTTTTGGCCTGCACGTGCATGCAGCCAAATGGATTCATCAAGGTGACAGCGTTCAGTCAAGGGCTGAATTTTTCAAGGAATGTCAATGAGCACGCTTTCAATGCCACCCCATGCTGAGGACAACCCCAAAGTCAAAGCCGTATTTGATGACATCAGACAAACCCGTCAAACTGATTTCATCAACAACATGTGGCTGTATTTGGCGTTCGATCCTGATTTACTTGAAAGCACTTGGCGCGAAGTCAAAGCCGTCATGGCATCACCATCGGCACTCGATCCCTTGACGAAAGAAATGATTTACATCGCTGTGTCTGTGGCCAATGCATGCAGTTACTGCGTTCATTCACACACTGCTGCGGCCAAACACAAAGGGATGTCGGATGCACAGTATGCCGATTTGCTGCGCGTGATCGCTCTGGCTGGGAAGACCAATCAATTGGCCACCGCCATGCAACTTCCCGTGGATCCCGTTTTCAACAAGAACTGATTCACTTATTTGTCCCACAGTTGTTTCACCACGTACGCTGATCCTCTGTGGCTGAGGTGATCATCATCCATGTAAAACAAGACATCGTTTTTTGAACCCCAGCACCATTCGTCATCACACAAAGCCTGAGCCAAATCGATGACTTTGACCTCGGGTCGCTCTGACAGTATGCGATTGACGCCAGCCCTGTGCGAGTGGGTTCGGTTTAAGAAATCAGATTTACGCACAGCACAAGTCTTCATCACCTGCTGGGTCAAAGAGATGGGCCGAAAAGTAAAACAGCTGCGGATATCGAATCCCAATTCGGGGACATCATGCAAAAAAGTCACTTGTTTATGGGCAGCAAGCAAGGCATCCAACGTGGTTGCCAAGCCCTTCATGAACACCTCTTCGTTGCTTCGAAGGCCTTGTTTTTCACCATCAAAGTACAACACCCAGGTGCCGAATTGTGCCGACTCGATTTCGCCAAAACCCGCTCCGGTGGTGTACATGGGGCCCCTGCTGGTCAATATCACGTCTTTGACCGCCGGGTCATTGATCACGCGCCGAATGGCTTGTGAACCTTTGGTCAAACAGTTTCTGGTGTCACCACCCAGGTCCTGAATGACCACATCCAATAGCGGCGGGCAACCATCGCTGCCACCATAAAGACCGATGTCTTGGCCCTTGGCTTTGAACCGCTGCACCAACCCGCTGTAAATGGTCAATGCGTGGCTGTCTCCCATGACCACGGTTGAGGGATTCGGTCCGCTGGACAAGCAACGCGGCCCTTCATTGCTCGCATCAGCACAATACCAATCTTGACTGGACGGCAAATCGAAAACCAAGTCAGCGGTTTGTGCTTGAATCAATTGGTGGGAAAACCTTGACTTGAATCCATCCGCCCCATAAGTGATGAGGCCAAGGCTGGCGGTGATCAGCAGCAAAGCAATCAGCACATGGGATTTAGACCTCAGGTTTTTTTCAAAACGCACAGGTCGCTCAAGAAAGTAATAGGTGAGCACAGACAAGACCAGTGCAATTGCAATGCATGCCATCCGCACGTGAGCGCTTGGTTGCGCTTGGGTCAGGATGTTGGCAAATGACAAAAGCGGCCAATGCCACAAATACAAAGGGTAGCTGATCAAACCCACACCCACCAGCATGGGATTTGAAAGAACCCGTTGGTTCAACCAAGATTGACTTCCCGCAGCCATGATCAACAACGTGCCCATGACAGGCAGCAGTGCCAAGCCGCCTGGGAAATGCTGGTGCCGGTCAATGAAGAACACGCCCAAAAACAACAGCAGCATGCCCAGCAATGGCAGTCCGTGCTTGATCAACGTGTATTTGTTGCACTGTGACCTGATGCGAATGATTGATGTCACATTCGATTGTGCAAACAAGGCCAACAAACTCCCCGCCAGCAGTTCCCACATGCGGGTGAATGGCAAAAAGAATGTGGCTGATGCAAATTGTTCAACCAACGCCAAATTCAAACCCAAAGAACAAGCCAATAAGATGGCTGTCAGCCAAATGGCATTGAATTTGTGTTTGACCATCCAACAGAGCAACACAGGCCAAAAAACATAGTATTGCGCCTCTATTCCAAGGCTCCAAAGATGCAGCAATGGTTTTGACTCTGCGGCGAAATCAAAATAACCGCTTTCCCCCCACAAGACCCAATTGGCGACAAAGATGCCCGAAGCTGATACATGTTTGCCTAGCCGTGTGTATTCATCTGAAAGCAAGGCGAACCATCCAAATGCTTGACATGACAGCAAAACCAAAATGAGTGCCGGGAACAATCGCCTCACCCTGCTTGCATAAAAAGCACTGAGGCGGAAATCGGTTTGGTTTAGGCCGTTGAGTATCAGGTTGGCTATCAGAAAGCCTGAAATCACAAAAAAAATGTCTACGCCAATGAAGCCGCCAGCCAGCCATTCAGGAAAGGCATGAAAAGCAATGACTGACAACACCGCCAGTGCGCGCAGCCCGTCTATGTCAGGACGGTAATTCTTGGCTGATAAAGCATGCATGAACAACAGAGTATGGGGGCTAGGCGATGTTGCACCAGCTGCTTGAATGAATCACCTGGCGCATCTTAAGCACAATCGAGAATGATCATTCTGATTGGGTCATGCAATGGCGCGAGCTGGACCTGTGAATACAGACCAGAGAATTTAACAGGGGGTGGTGCGTGGTGAGGGTTTCGAACCCCCGCCCCCCGCCATGTGAAGGTGCCGCCTTGGGCTTGTCATGCCAAATAAATTCCTTACAATAGGGTAAGGAAAAGGAGTATTGATGGCTACTGCAACTCTCACCTCAAAAGGGCAAATCACCATTCCCATCGCGGTGCGCAATGAACTTCAACTGGCGTCCGGGGACCGGGTGGAGTTTGTGCAAATAGCGCCTGGTCGCTATGAAATGATTGCAAACACAGCTGATGTCACCGATCTCAAAGGTATGTTTGGTGTCGTAAAAAAATCCGTATCAATTGAATCCATGAACCAAGCGATTGCCAAGCGTGGAGCATCCGCTAAATGACAGGCTTGGACACAAATATCCTGGTGCGCTACATCATGCAAGACTACGCCAAGCAGTCGCCTAAGGCCAACCGCTTGATTGAATCCTTGGACGCTGACAACCTGGGATTCATATCTACAGTGAGCGTGATTGAACTTTTCTGGGTGTTAAGCAGTTGCTACGAACTCAGTAATGCACAAGTCACTCAAGCTCTTGAGACCATGCTGCGAGCTAAATCTTTTGTGATTGAACGTCCAGAACAAGTAGCCAAAGCGATCAGCATGTTCAAAGGCGGAAAGACAGATTTCGCTGATTGTTTGATTCAATGCAGTGCAAAGGAAGCGGGCTGTACAGAAACCATGACATTTGATGTGAGTGCTGCAAAGTACGCAGGTATGACTCTGGTGCAGTGAGCACGCCGCGTTGATAACTGCTGGCGCTGCAATGGCCTATCAAGTTGTGTATCGAGCATGAATCACCCATTGATTCGGTAAATTGAATCCCGGTGTCAACAAGGCTTTGACAAGCTCTAAGGGGGCGAAGGGTTCGCAATAGGCTTC
>CANGZG010000121.1 GCA_947458415.1 Comamonadaceae bacterium
CACCAAATCACCGAAGACATGAAAACAGCCATGCGCGCCAAAGACAGCGCGCGACTTGGCACAATCCGCTTGCTTCAAGCGGCCATGAAACAAAAAGAAGTCGATGAACGGGTCGAACTCGACGACATCATGGTCATCGCCATCGTCGACAAATTGATCAAACAACGCAAAGACTCCGTGGCGGCCTACCAAAGCGCGGGGCGGCAAGATCTGGCAGACATTGAAAGCGCAGAAATGGCGGTGCTGCAAGCCTATCTGCCCCAGCGTTTGTCGGCCGAAGAAGTAAAGCAAGCCGTCAACGCCATCGTCGCGGAACTCGGCGCCAGCGGCCCCGGTGACATGGGCAAAGTCATGGCTGCGGTCAAGGCCCAACTGGCTGGCAAAGCGGACATGGGCGAAGTCAGTGCAGCGGTCAAGGCGGCACTGAGCCAATGACCCCCATCCATCACCCGCCCATGCCTGATGAACGGCATGGGGTTCGTGCCTAAAATCCCCTTTCACCGCCGCGTTGCATTCAGCACGCCCCCGTCAACCCATCCCAGCAAACACCGTGGCCGATTCCTCTGTTTATTTGCGCATAGATCACGTCACCAAGCGTTTTGGCGAAACCGTCGCGGTCAATGACGTCAGTTTGGGCATTGAGCGTGGCGAGATTTTTGCCCTGCTGGGCTCTTCGGGTTGTGGCAAGTCCACGTTGTTGCGGGTGCTGTCTGGCTTTGAAACGCCCACCAGCGGCCGCGTCTGGTTAGATGGCAAAGACGTGACCGATTTGCCGCCCTACGAGCGCCCAATGAACATGATGTTTCAGTCATACGCCTTGTTTCCGCACTTGAATGTGTGGGAAAACGTGGCCTTTGGCTTGAAACGCGACGGTGTTGCCAAAGCGGAAATTCAACAGCGGGTAGAAGACATGTTGCAACTGGTGCAGTTGCAAAAGTTTGCCAAGCGCAGCCCTCACCAACTGTCTGGGGGGCAACAGCAGCGTGTGGCCTTGGCACGCAGTTTGGTCAAACGCCCCCAACTTTTGTTGTTGGATGAACCGCTGGGCGCGCTGGACAAAAAATTGCGTGAAGAAACCCAAGTGGAATTGGTGAACATCATCAAGCAAGTGGGTGTGACTTGCGTCATGGTCACGCACGACCAAGACGAAGCCATGACCATGGCTGACCGAATCGCTGTCATGAGCGAAGGCCGTTTCCTGCAAGTGGGCGCGCCGAGCGAAGTCTACGAATACCCCAACTGTCGTTTCGTGGCGGATTTTGTGGGCAACGTCAATTTGCTGGATGGTGAGTTGACTGGCGATGAGCCTGATCACGCATTGGTCAGCAGCGCGGCCTGTCAATTCCGGGTGGGCCATGGCATCTCCGGCCATTTGGGCATGCCCGTCACTGTGGCGTTGCGGCCAGAAAAAATCTTGCTGAGCTTGCAGCAACCAACGCAAGCTTTCAACACAGTGTCGTGTTCGGTACACAGCCTGTCATACTTTGGCAGCTACACCAGTTACCACTTGAAAATGGCCCACGGCCAGATGTTGCAAGCATGGGTGACCAACACCGACCGTCACCACGAAAACATTGAAATTGGCCAACAACTGTGGGCCCACTGGCAAGACAACGCCATGGTGGTGTTGGACCGCTAAGCGCTCAAGCGCCAGCGACTTTCATGCGGTTGACCAGCACCGAACCGATGGTTTTGGCGCCGTAGTTGTAGGCGTCAGAACCAATGGCATCGATGCCCATCAACATGTCTTTCATGTTCCCGGCGATGGTGATTTCTTGCACAGGGTAAGCAATCTCACCTTTTTCTACCCAAAAACCGCTCGCGCCGCGAGAGTAGTCGCCAGTGACGTAATTGATGCCTTGCCCCATGAGTTCAATGACGAACAAACCTGTGCCCAATTTTTTCAACATGGCTTTGAGGTCATCTTCGCCGCGGGTGTGTGTGGAGCGCATGACCAAATTGTGAGAGCCACCCGAGTTGCCCGTGGTTTGCATGCCAAGTTTGCGTGCGGAATAGCTGCTGAGGAAATAGCCTTGGACCTGGCCATCGCGGATGATGTCGCGCGGCTGGGTTTTGACGCCTTCATCATCAAAGGGCGAACTGCCCTTGCCACGCATCACAAACGGGTCTTCATGCACTTGTATGTGGGCAGGCAACACTTGCTTGCCAAGCGAGTCCAATAAAAAACTGCTTTTGCGATAGAGCGCGCCACCGCTGAGCGCATGCACCAGACCACCCAACAGACCCGCGGCCAAAGGGGACTCAAACAACACCGGGCAACTGACCGTGCGGATTTTGCGGGCATGCAAACGGCTGAGTGCGCGTTCTGCGGCATAACGGCCAACCACTTCCGGGGACGCCAACTCATTCGGGTGCCGCATCGAGCTGTACCACGCATCGCGCTGCATGTCCTCGCCCGTGCCAGCGATGGGCGCCACCGACACACTGTGCCGTGAGCTGGCGTAGCCGCCTCTGAAGCCATGCGTGTGTGCGCTGAAAAAATGGCTTTGCTGCGCAGACACCGCCGCGCCTTCGCTGTTGGTGATGCCTGCATCGGTTTGCAGCGCCGCCGACTCGCAACGCAATGCCAACTGGGCGGCTTGCTCGCTGGTGATGTCCCAAGGATGGAACAAATCCAAATCGGGCTGCTGCTGGGCGATGCGTTCTTCTTCTGGCAACCCCGCCATTGGGTCCTCTGCCGTGAAACGGGCGATGTCAAACGCGGCTTGCACCGTGCGTTCTATGGCAGCTTCGGAAAAATCCGAGGTGCTGGCATTGCCGCGACGGTTGCCGACATAAACCGTGACGCCCAAGGATTTATCGCGGTTTCGTTCAACGTTTTCGAGCTCGCCTTTGCGAACCGACACGCTCAAACCGCAGCCCTCAGAAGCTTGGGCGGCGGCATCGGTGGCGCCAAGCCGTTTAGCGTGGTTCAGTGCGCTGTCAACCAAGGCTTCGAATTGGGCGCGGCTGTGGCTGAATCCGGGCAAGGGTTTGTCGTGGGTGGTCGGGGGCATTGAATAGGGTTTCATATCGAGGGCTATGATACTTGCCACACCATTACCCCCACGCCATGTCACGCAAACCCACCAAAGGTTATTACGTCAAAGGTCATTTTGTTGCCGAGGGCAGCGACCTCGATCTTGAGCTCAAGCGCGAACTCAAGGGCACTGACAGTTCCAGCAAAACCGACCTCAAACGCGAAAGTGTTGAGCTGCAAAAGCTCGGTGAAGACTTGTTGCAACTGCGCTCTGACGCCATGCAACAACTGGTGGCGCAACAGCACGTGCCCGAACTGTTATTTGAAGCCATTCGCGACGCAAAAAAAATCACCAACTTTGAAGGACTGCGCCGTCAAATGCAATTTGTGGGCAAGCTCATGCGCAAGTTAGACGAGACCCAAGTTCAAGCCATACGCGATGCGCTTGATGTCCAACACAACGGCAGCGCCGAAGAAACCCTGGCGCTTCACATGAGCGAGCATTGGCGCGACCGCTTACTGAAAGACGACACGGCATTGGCCGACTGGCTGGCGGCACACCCCGACACTGACAGCCAGCAATTGCGCGCCTTGATCCGTCAAGCCAGAAAAGACGGTTTGCCCGACAAAACCGCGGTTTCACAAGGCGCTTTTCCCAGACAAGGCCGCGCCTATCGGGATATTTTCAAAATCGTGCGCGATCAACTTTCCGCGCAAAAGGTCGCCCCCGAATGAATGCTGATCCCTCGCTTGAACCTGTTCGCATTGGCATTGTGTCCATCAGTGACCGAGCGTCCAACGGCACCTATGAAGACAAAGGATTGCCTGCGCTGCGCGAATGGTTGGCACAAGCCCTGCACAACCCTTTGCAGTTTGAAGCCCGCTTGATTCCCGATGAGCAAGCACGCATCAGCCAAACCTTGATTGAACTTGTTGATGCCGGTTGCAGTTTGGTGCTGACCACGGGGGGCACGGGTCCTGCCGTTCGAGATGTGACGCCAGAGGCCACACTGGCCGTGGCGCACAAAGACATGCCCGGGTTCGGCGAACAAATGCGTCAAATCAGCTTGCACTTCGTGCCCACCGCCATCCTGTCAAGGCAAGTCGCTGTCATTCGTGGCCAGAGTTTGATCATCAATTTGCCGGGCCAACCCAAATCCATCACCGAAACCTTGGGTGGCTTGAAAGATGCCCAAGGTGCCACAGTGGTTGACGGTATTTTCGCGGCGGTGCCTTATTGCATCGACTTGATTGGCGGGCCGTACTTGCAAACACGTGACGCGTTTTGCAAAGCATTCAGACCCAAAACCGCGCAAAGACCGTATCCCGCGAACGCGTGAGCTCAGGTCTTCTCCAAGTGAAAAGCCACTTGGTGGATGTCAAAGTACATTTTTTCAAAAAACAATTCGCAAGACGCAGAACCACTGCCCACCAAATGCAAATTGGCCGACAGCGGGCTGTCCAAGAAAGCGTCTTCGGGTGAGAACTGCAAGGTCGAGAACACGTATTGCTCCAACGACCTCAAAAACACCACAAATCCCGGCACCTTGAGTTGCGCCGGGTCTTCACAAACCATCCACCAATGAGAATGGAATTGGTTGGGCGCAAACAGTTGCAAACTCACCAAGCAATCGCGCACCATCAAACCGTATTGCTCGATGCTGAACGACAAATCGGCGCGATAGGCGCCATCGGGCAATTGATTGAACACCATGCTGTGGGGATGCAATTTGATGAAAGCCGACATGTTGGAAAGATCGGATGAAGTTGGGCGGGCTTGACCGTCAGCGGTCAGTCGATCAACTTGTTGAGCTTTTCGATGTCTGCATGCACAGTTGTTTTGGCTGCATCCATTGGCACGCAATCAACACCATTGACGTCGCCCTTGGACAATTTCTCCAAGGCTTGCCAAAGCATGGCAATTTGCTTGTCTTGCTCGGCGGTGTAGTCGATCAACCCGCGAATGGCTTGGCTCAAGGGGTCGTCGTTTTGCGTGACGCCATAGGCTGAAAAACCCATTTTCGAGGCGACTTGCTCGCGCACTGCATCGGTTTGCGCTTCGATGATCCGCGCCGGGTTGCCCACGGCTGTGGCATTGGCCGGCACAGGCTTGGTGACCACGGCGTTGCTGCCGATTTTTGCGCCATCGCCCACGGTGAAACCACCGAGCACTTTCGCGCCCGCACCCACCACCACATTGCGCCCCAAGGTGGGATGGCGTTTGGCGCCTTTGTACAGCGATGTACCGCCCAGCGTGACGCCTTGGTAAATGGTGCATCCGTCGCCGATTTCGGCGGTTTCACCGACCACCACGCCCATGGCATGGTCGAAAAACACCCCATGCCCAATGACAGCTGCAGGATGAATTTCGATGCCTGTCAAAAAACGTGACATGTGGGAGATAAACCGGCCCAGCCATTTCAATCCCAAGCCCCAGCACGAATGTGCCATTCGGTGCAACACCACGGCATGCAAACCGGGATAGCAGGTCAACACCTCAAACCCGCTGCGCGCAGCAGGATCACGGTCCAAGATGGTTTGAATGTCTGAGCGGATTCTGGAAAACATGCAATGAGTCTAACTTTTTCGATCGGCGGCCTGTGCCATCGCCTTGGCAATTCCCCGAAGAATATGGACCTCCTCTTCGGTCAAACCGGCACGGTTGAACAATTGATTCAATCGCGGCATCAGTTTTTTGGGGGCCAGCGGGTCTAGAAACCCGATGTCGGTCAGCGACTGTTGCCAATGCGACAACAAGCCGGCGATTTGACCCGCGTCGGCGTGAAGGCTGGGCACCACCGCATCCTGCACCGTGAACCCACCGAGTGCCAAGCGCCATTCATAAGCAATCACCTGCACCGCACTGGCCAAATTCAAAGAACCAAACGACGGGTCGGTGGGAATGCTCAACGCCACATGGCAACGGTAGACATCTTCATTTTTCATCCCAAATCGCTCTGAGCCAAACAAGAAAGCCATGCCGCCCACCGACTCTTGCGGCTTGGGCCATTGCGCGAAATGCGCACGCGGCGTGCGCGTGGGCGGTCCGAAATCGCGTGGGGTCATGGCGGTTGCGCAAAGGTGCGTCATGCCATCGAGTGCCTCGTCGAGCGTGTCCACCATGCGCGCCTTTTCCAGCACATTCAGTGCGCCGCTGGCACGCTGTATGGTCTCTTCGCGCCGCAGCACATTGGCCCAGCGTGGCTTGACCAGCACCAGGTCGTCAAAGCCCATGACACGCATGGCGCGTGCGGTCGCACCGACATTGCCGGCGTGGCTGGTTTCAATCAGGATGAAGCGCGTTTGCATGGGACTAAAATAGCCCTATTGTCGCCGCCCGCTCTGTCGGGCGTGTTTTTTTGCTGATAGACGCTGCTTGTTCGCGTTCAACACAGGCTTGCTGATCCTCCCCCATGTCCACCGCCTCATCCTCCTCCATCCATCCCATGCTCAACATCGCCATCAAGGCGGCACGGGCAGCGGGCACCCTCATCAACCGCGCAGCACTGGATGTGGAATCGGTCCGGGTTTCCAAAAAAATGGAAAACGACTTTGTCACCGAAGTCGATCAGGCCAGCGAAAACACCATCATTGAAACTTTGCTCAACGCTTACCCGGACCACGGCATCCTGGCCGAAGAGTCAGGTCGCACGCACGGCAACCCAAACGCTGAACACCTGTGGATCATCGACCCGTTGGACGGCACCACCAATTTCATCCACGGCTTTCCGTTTTATTGCGTCAGCATCGCCTTGCAAAGCCGAGGCCGCTTGGAGCAAGCCGTGGTTTACGACCCCACGCGCAACGATTTGTTCACATCCACGCGCGGACGCGGCGCTTTTCTCAACGACCGTCGCCTGCGCGTGAGCAAACGCATCCGCATGAAGGAATGCCTCATCAGCACGGGCTTTCCGTTTCGTGACGGCGACGACTTTCATGCTTACTTGAGCATGATGTCCGAGGTCATGACCCGCACGGCTGGTTTGCGTCGCCCAGGAGCGGCCGCGCTGGACTTGGCCTATGTCGCCGCCGGATTCAGTGATGGTTTTTTTGAAACCGGTCTACACCCTTGGGACATGGCAGCCGGTGCGCTGTTGGTCACCGAAGCAGGTGGGCTGGTGGGCAACTTCACAGGCGAGGCAGATTTTTTGCACCAACGCGAATGCTTGGCTGCCAACCCCAAAATTTACGGTCAACTTGTCACACTCTTGCAACCCTATTCCAAATTTGCAGGTGTGGCTGACAAAGCCGTCGCAGCGCAAGCGATTGCCGAGGTCAGCAAAGTCATCGACGCAGGCAAATAAATCTCAACACGCGTTGTGTGACCATGGCAGACACATCAATGCACACCCCCATGATGGTCCAGTACCTGGGCCTGAAAGCAGATTTTCCAAACACGCTGCTGTTCTACCGCATGGGAGACTTTTACGAGCTGTTTTTTGAAGATGCGGAAAAAGCCGCGCGACTGCTGGACATCACTTTGACACAACGCGGTCAGTCTGCCGGACAACCGGTGGTCATGGCCG
>CANGZG010000122.1 GCA_947458415.1 Comamonadaceae bacterium
GCTTGGACAACATGTTCCATGCTTTGCAACAAACCGTGCCCTCGCATTTGCTGGACCCCAAGCTGTTCGATTTCAAAGGCATGAAAGCGACTGGCGAAGCGCCCGAAGAAGGCGACATGGCGTTTGACCCGGAGTCGTTCAACATGCCGTCATTGGCGGGTATCCAAACCGTCACCTTGTGACAACGACCGCCCAAGAAAAAAGCGGCCCGCGGGCCGCTTTTTTTGGAGTCATGTCATTTCAATGCTTTTTGTAAGCAATGACTTGTTGGTGTTGCTCGCCCAAACCTTCAATGCCCAGTGACATGGTGTCACCGGCTTTCAAGAACACCGGCGCGGGTTTGCCATTTTTCTTCATGCCCATGCCGACACCGGGTGGCGTGCCGGTGGTGATCACATCGCCGGGCATCAAGGTCATGAATTCGCTGACATAGCTCACCAGTTTGGCCACGGTGAATACCATGGTTTTGGTGTTGCCGGTTTGCATGCGAACCCCATTGACGTCCAACCACATGTTCAAACGCTGGGGCTTGGGCACTTCATCGCGTGTGACCAGCCATGGGCCGATCGGACCAAACGTGTCGCAACCCTTGCCCTTGTCCCATGTCATGCCGCGCTCGAGTTGGTATTCGCGCTCGGACACATCGTTGATGGTGCAATAGCCTGCGACATGGTCCAATGCGCGCGCCTGCGACACATAGCTGGCACGGGTGCCAATCACCACGCCGAGTTCGACTTCCCAATCAGATTTGACCGAGCCTTTGGGCAACATGATGTCGTCGTTCGGGCCTTGCACGCAGCTGTTGGCTTTCATGAACACCACCGGCTCTTTGGGCACCGGCAGGTTGGATTCAGCGGCGTGGTCGGCATAGTTCAAGCCGATGGCGATGAATTTACCGACGTGGCTGATCGGGCAACCCATGCGGGGCTTGCCACGCACCAGCGGCAGCTTGTCGGTATTGAGCCGCGCCAATTTGGAGAGTTCCTTGTCACTCAAATGCGCTGGTGTGATGTCTTCAATCACGCCAGACAAATCGCGCAATTTGCCGTGGGCATCGATCAAGCCGGGTTTTTCGCGGCCTACTGCGCCGTAACGAACAAGTTTCATGTGTGCTCCTGAAAAAATCAATAAGTGGATCGGCCACCGGACAAATCAAACACTGCCCCGGTGGAAAAAGAACAATCATCGGTGCACAACCACGCCACCATGGCGGCAATTTCATCGGGTGTGCCAAAACGTCCCATGGGGATTTTGCTCAGCATGAACTGTATATGCTCCGGCGTGAGTTGATCAAAGATTGGCGTTTTGACGGCCGCGGGCGTGACACAGTTGACGCAAATGGCGGTGTCGGCAAGCTCCTTGCCGATCGATTTGGTCAAGGCAATCACCGCGGCTTTGCTCGCGCTGTAAGCACTGGCGTTGGGGTTGCCGTCCTTGCCTGCCACCGATGCGATGTTGACAATGCGGCCTTTGTTGCGCGCTTTCATGTGCGGCACCATTTCTCTGCAGCAGTAATACAAGCCGTTGACATTCACGTCAAACACCTTGTGCCAGTCGTCCAATGGATAGTCCCAGCTTTTCATGTTCGGTCCACTGATGCCGGCGCTGTTGACCAAGGCGTCCACATCGGCGAGGGCAACGGTTTGCTTGACCGCATGCGCCACCTGGTCATGCTTTGTCAGGTTGACGGCAATCCCCTCGATCGCGCGGCCACTCCATTGTTGGCGCAAACCGGCGATGGCCTTGTCCATGCCTGCCTGGTCATGGTCCCAGATGGTGATGCGTGCGCCCGAGTGCAGCAAACGCTGAACGATCGCCAAGCCCAGCCCGCTGGCGCCACCGGTGACCACCGCATGGCGGCCTTGCATGTCTAATTGGTTCATGAATTGCTGTCCTTGTCAGTCGATGAATAAACAAGCTGCATTATCAACACATGCCCGCTGTCAAGGCATGAAACTTTGAACATCAACGATATGTTTTTTTAAATCAGGAAATTCAGACTGGCGTCCAAATGTTCCAACGGCGAGCGTTTGTAGCCCGAACGAGAGAACCGGTGCAGCCGCCCCACGGCAAATGCCATGGCCACCGAGGCCTGTGCTTGCGCGTCCACGGTCGGCGTGGCTGAAGAGCTGGCGGCGTCGCGCAACACCTGCCGCAAACTGGCTTCTACTTTGTCAAAAAACAAATTCATGCGCTGGTGCAACCGGTCGTTTTCAAACACCAGTGCATCGCCCACCATGACCCTGGCCATGCCGGGGTTGCGTTCGGCAAACTGCAACAACACCGTGAGCATGCGGCGCAATTTGTCGGACGCGTCGTGCGGTCCTTGCGCGATTTGATTGAGCAAACTGAACACGCTGGTTTCGATGAATTCGATCAAGCCTTCAAACATTTGCGCCTTGCTGGCGAAATGCCGGTACAGCGCGGCCTCGCTGACCTCCAATTTGGCGGCCAAGGCGGCCGTGGTGACCCGCTCGGAACCGGGTTGCTCGAGCATGGCTGCCAGCGCCTGCAAAATTTGTATGCGCCGCTCGCCCGGTTTGGGCCGCTTGCGTGCGGTGACGTCGGCGGCATTGGTGGCGGGTTGCTCATCAGCCATGGGACGGTCCTCCTCGGTGGTCAATGCGAACGGATCATGGTGCCAAAAGCCTGGTCGGTCAAAATTTCCAATAACAACACGTGTGGCACACGCCCATCAATGATGTGCACGGATTTGACGCCGCTTTTGGCCGCTTCCAGTGCCCCGCTGATTTTGGGCAGCATACCGCCACTGAGGGTGCCGTCGGCAAACAAGCCGTCAATTTGTCTGGCGCTCAAATTGGTCAACAGTTGACCCGCTTTGTCCAACACGCCAGCCGTGTTGGTCAACAACACCAGTTTCTCGGCTTTGAGCACGGTCGCCAGTTTGGAAGCCACCACATCGGCGTTGATGTTGTAGCTTTCGTTGTGCACGCCAAAACCGATGGGACTGATCACCGGAATGAAGGCGTCGTCTTGCAATGCCTTGAGCAACGACGGGTCGATGGCGGTGATGTCGCCCACCTGCCCCACATCATGCTCGATGGCGGGGTTCTGGTTGTCGACCATTTTCAATTTTTGCGCGCGGATCATGCCGCCATCGCGGCCGGTCAAACCCACGGCCTTGCCGCCGGCTTGGTTGATCAAGCCCACGATGTCTTGCTGCACCTCCCCGGCCAACACCCACTCGACCACTTCCATGGTTTCCTCGTCGGTGACCCGCATGCCTTGGATGAATTCACCTTTTTTCCCCAAGCGTTGCAAGGCATTTTCAATTTGCGGCCCGCCGCCATGCACCACGATCGGATGCATGCCCACCAATTTCAACAACACCACATCGGCGGCGAAATCGGCTTGCAAAGCCGGGTCGGTCATGGCGTTGCCGCCGTATTTGATGACGATGGTTTTGCCGTGAAATTGGCGGATGTAAGGCAGCGCCCGGGCCAGGATTTGCGCTTGGTCGCGGTGTGCTTGCGGGGTGGTTGCGTCTGAGGTGTTCATGGGTCAGCGTCAGTGATGACTGACATTGTGCACCAAGCCCATGGATGAAAGTCACTGGCGTGATGGCCGCCCAAAGTGAATTCCAACCTGAGCGTTATTAATATTAATTTTATGAAGTTAAATAAGCAAGAAAATAAGGGTTTAAAAAAATGAATAATGGTTGATAATATGGTTTGTTATATATTTTTTATCAGGAGATATTCATGTCACGTTTAAGTCCGGTTGCCCAATTAGAAAAAATCCGCGCTGCCCGAATGAAATTGGAAAAGGAAGAGCAGCGTTTGATGTCGCGCACCCATGACAAAGCTTTGGCTCAAATCGTGCAAATTGCCCACGCATCGGGCTTGACCTCTGAACACATCGCCGCGGCATTGGGCGGCAAAAAAGGCAAAGCGCGGGCTGCCAAATCTGCCTCGGCCAAGGCCCCCAAAGCCAAGCGCGCGACCGCTGGTCGCAAAGTAGCCCCCAAATACCGCGATCCTGCCAACCCCGCCCAAACTTGGACCGGCCGTGGCCGCACCCCGGCATGGGTTCAGGCGTTGCAAGCCGCCGGACAATTGGCCAGCGCAGAAATCAAAAGCGCTTAAACGGCTTGGCCGCTGCGTCTTTGGCCGACAGCAGCGGCTGCATTTTCAGCGCCTTCAACGGCCAGTCGATCGCAATGTCTGGGTCGTTCCACTGAATGGCATCTTCGTCACTGGCCACCCAATAATCGGTGGTTTTATAAATCACCTCGGCGTGGTCGCTGAGCACCAAAAACCCGTGCGCGAATCCCGCGGGTATCCATAATTGTTCATGGCTGTCACTGTCCAACAAATGGCCTGTCCATTGGCCATATTGTGGGGATTCAGGCCGAATATCCACCGCCACATCAAATATGTGCCCTTGCACCACCCGAATCAATTTGCCCTGAGGAAATTGCCGCTGAAAATGCAAACCTCTTAATACCCCATGGCGCGATTTGCTGTGGTTATCCTGCACAAATAACAGGTCCAACCCTGTGGCTTGGTTGAATTCACGTTGATTAAAACTTTCAAAGAAAAACCCACGTTCATCAGAAAATACTTTGGGTTTTAATAATAAAACCTGCGGCAATAAAGTCGGTGTCACGGTATATGGCATGGCAATTAACCCAATAAACGCAGCAAATATTGGCCATAACCGGTGTTTTTATAAGGCTGGGCCAGTTTTTCTAAATCTGCCGCACGAATCCACCCCTGTGCATAGGCAATTTCTTCAGGGCAAGCGACCATCAAGCCTTGGCGTTTTTGCAAGGTGGCGATGAATGTGGCTGCCTCCATCAAGCCTTCGTGCGTGCCCGCGTCCAACCATGCATACCCACGCCCCATGGTTTCCACGTGCAGTTGTTGTTGTTCCAGATAACGGCGATTGACGTCAGTGATTTCCAGTTCACCCCGCGCCGAGGGGCGGATGTCAGCGGCGATGTCGCACACTTGCTGGTCATAAAAATACAAACCCGTCACAGCGAAATTCGATTGCGGTTGTTTGGGTTTTTCCTCGATGTGCACAGCGCGTTGCTGGGCGTCAAACGTCACCACACCGTAGCGCTCAGGGTCCACCACATGGTAAGCAAACACGGTGGCCCCTTGCTTGCGCTGGTCAGATGCCTGCAATTGTTTGACCAAATCGTGACCATAAAAAATATTGTCACCCAGCACCAAAGCGCTGTGGTGGTGATTGACGAAATCTCGGCCAATCAAAAACGCTTGTGCCAAGCCTTCGGGCTTGGGTTGCACCGCATATTCAATCTGCATGCCCCATTGCGATCCGTCTCCTAACAACTCGGTAAAACGGGGCGTGTCTTGCGGTGTGGAGATGATCAATACTTCTCGGATACCGCTGAGCATCAAGGTACTTAACGGGTAATACACCAAAGGCTTGTCATAGACCGGCATCAATTGTTTGCTGACCGCCAAGGTGAGCGGATACAGACGGGTGCCTGAACCACCAGCGAGCAAAATGCCTTTTCTGTGGATCGAAGTCATGAGGTCTCCAATGCATTCATGGTGTCAGTCACTTCCATTTCGGGTTCGCATGTCGGCAGATAAACGGTCCAGCACTTGGTCAACCCCGGTTTTCCAATCGGGCAAGGGCATGCCCAAGGCATTGGCGAGCAAACCGCTGTCGAGCAAGCCGTAGGCTGGACGCGCTGCCGGCAAAGGGTATTGTGCGGTGGCGATGGGATGCACTTGCGCGGCCGAGGCTTTCAAAGCCCAGCCCTTGGTGGCCGCCTGCGACAACACATATTGGGCATAACCATGCCACGTGGTGTGTCCGCTGGGGGTGGCATGGAACAAGCCATTCAAGCCCGCGCTGTCAGCCATGGTCATGGCGGTCAACGCCACATCGGCCAACCATGTCGCTGCGGTCGGCACGCCTGTCTGGTCAGACACCACATTCAGCGTCTCGCGCTCTGACGCCAAGCGCAACATGGTCTTCAAGAAATTTTGACCGTGGGATGACACCACCCACGAGCTGCGAAAAATCAAATGGCGCGCGCCGCTGGCTTGCACCGCCGCATCACCATCGCGTTTGCTGTGGCCATACACCGACAACGGGTCGGTGGCATCGGATTCCAGGTAAGGGCGGGTTGAACGGCCGTTGAACACGTAGTCACTGGAGAAATGCATCAGCGCCGCGCCAGAGGTTTTCGCTTGGTCGGCCAACATGCCAGGCATCTGCGCGTTGACCACATGGGCCAGTGCAGGTTCGGTTTCGGCCTGATCGACCGCGGTGTAGGCCGCGGCGTTGATGATCCAGCGGGGCTTGAGTTGCGCGATTCGCTCACGCAGGGCAGACAGTTGACTGACGTCGATGTCGGCGCGGGTCCAAGCCACCACCGGCTGACCAGATGCGGTCAGTGCCTGACACAGCGCATGGCCCAATTGTCCCGTGGCACCCAGTATCAGAACGGGCTCAGCCGCCATACTGCAGGTCAACCCATTGGCGATAAGCACCGCTGGTCACGCTGCTGACCCAATCGGCATGGTTCAAATACCACTGCACGGTTTTGCGCAAGCCGGTTTCGAAGGTTTCCACCGGTCGCCAACCCAAGGTGTCGTTGATCTTTCGCGCATCAATGGCGTAGCGTCTGTCGTGCCCCGCACGGTCTTTCACAAAGGTGATTTGTTCGGCATACGATTGGCCGTCGCCACGCGGTTGCAATTCATCCAACAAGTGACACACCGTGCGTACCACTTCAATATTGGGCTTTTCGTTCCAGCCGCCGATGTTGTAAGTTTCACCTGGGGTACCCGCTTGCAACACCCGTTCGATGGCGCGGCAATGGTCTTGCACATACAGCCAATCACGCACCTGCATGCCATCGCCATACACCGGCAAGGGTTTGCCTGCCAACGCATGGTGAATCACCAAAGGAATCAGTTTTTCCGGGAAATGAAACGGGCCATAGTTGTTGCTGCAATTCGTGGTGAGCACCGGCAAGCCGTAGGTGTGGTGCCAAGCGCGAACCAAATGGTCTGACGATGCTTTGCTGGCCGCATAAGGGCTGTTGGGTTCATACGGGTGTGTTTCCGTGAACGCCGCCGCATCCGGGGCCAAACTGCCATACACCTCGTCCGTGCTGACATGCAAAAAACGAAAACGGTGTTGTGGGTCGGCGGCCAAAGCCTCCCAATAATCGCGCACGGATTCCAGCAAGTGACCCGTGCCGACGACATTGGTTTGGATGAAATCCAGCGGACCGTGAATGGACCGGTCCACATGCGATTCGGCCGCAAAATGCAACACCGCACGCGGTTGGTATTGCTGCAAGAGTTGCGAGACCAAAGCCGTGTCGCCAATGTCTCCTTGCACAAACACATGGCGCTGGTCTTGGGCCAAGGCTTGCAAATTGCCCAAATTACCTGCGTAAGTGAGTTTGTCTAAATTGACCAATGGCTCGTCGTGTTCAGCGAGCCAGTGGTGAACAAAATTACTGCCGATGAAACCGGCACC
>CANGZG010000123.1 GCA_947458415.1 Comamonadaceae bacterium
CCCATTCCCCCTGGCAACCCCGCAGGGGTGAAAGCCCCCCTGGCGCCGATGCTGCGCGCCGCCATGGACCAAGGGCGGGTCGGCGCATCCTTGTATGAAGGTGTGTGGGTGGATGTGGGGACACCTGAGCGGTTGGCGCAACTCAACGCCATTTAGCGAAGGTTGGCAATCCCGCATGGACAGCGTGCTGCGTCAATTCGTTTTTGAGCAGACACACTCGGCTGTGCCGCCTCCTACAATCCCGCCATGACTTCTATTTACGCGCAACGCCGCGCTGCATTGGCTGCCCAATTGGGCGCAGGCGGTGTGGCCATCATCCCCACGGCGCCTGAGCGCGCGCGCAACCGAGACGCGGATTTTCCTTACCGCCATGACAGCTATTTTTATTACCTGACCGGTTTCACCGAACCCAACGCCTGGCTGGTGATCAGTGCCAATGGCCACAGCACTTTGTTTTGCCAACCCAAAGACTTGGAGCGCGAAATATGGGACGGCATTCGTTTGGGCCCGGCAGCCGCGCCCGCGGCATTGGGCGTCAGCCAAGCGCATTCGGTCGGCGAATTGAACAAAGAACTGCCCACGTTGTTGGAAAACCAGTCGACCCTTTGGTTTCCGTTTGCCACCCACGACAACCTGTCCTCACAAATTGACCAATGGCTCAGCCACGTGCGTGCACGTGTACGCATGGGCGTGTCCTGCCCGTCCTCGCAACAGGACTTGTGCACTTTGCTTGACGAAATGCGCTTGGTCAAAGACGCGCACGAACAAGACACCATGCGGCGTGCCGCGCGCATCAGCGCAGGTGCCCATGTGCGCGCCATGCAATTGAGTGCGCGCATGTTGCGCCAAGGTCAGGAGGTGCGGGAATACCATTTGGAAGCTGAACTCTTGCACGAATTTCGACTGCATGGCGCACAGTTTCCTGCCTATACCTCGATCGTCGCCGCAGGCGCCAACGCCTGTGTGCTGCATTACCGCGCCGATACCGCGCCGGTACGCGCAGGCGATTTGGTGTTGATCGATGCGGGTTGCGAACTCGATGGATATGCGTCTGACATCACCCGCACATTTCCGGCCAATGGCAAATTCACGGGTGCGCAACGCACGCTCTACGACATTGTGTTGGCGGCGCAATACGCCGCGGCCGATGCCACCCGTGTTGGTGCGCGTTTCAACGATCCGCACGACGCCGCATTGAAAGTCTTGTCGCAGGGCTTGCTCGACACCGGTTTGCTGTCCCACGACAAGCACGGTTCTGTGGACGATGTGCTCGAGAAAAAAGCCTATTTCCCTTTTTACATGCACCGCACCAGCCATTGGCTGGGCATGGATGTGCACGATTGCGGCAGCTATGTTGAACCGGGTGAAGCCAACACTGCCCCTGCCAAGGCCGACCCCTTGACCGGCCAAATGGTGCAGCCGCGCCCCAGCCGCGTGTTGCGCGAGGGCATGGTGCTGACCCTCGAGCCGGGGTTGTATGTGCGGCCCGGCGAGGGCGTGCCAGAGGCTTTTTGGCACATCGGCATCCGGATTGAAGACGACGCCATCGTCACGGCCAAAGGGTGTGAGCTGATCAGCCGAGGTGTGCCTGTGGACGCAGACGAAATTGAAGCCTTGATGCGTGGCTAGGGCCCAATAGTCTCTATCAATCTATTAGCGACAATCAATTGGCTATTTTAATTAATAGCTTCTATCATTGCCCCTGTTCCGATTTATTTCATCAATCACAGGAGTCTGACATGCTTACCTCACAACGCCCCGAGATCAAAACCTTGGCCAACCTTGAAGCCGCCTTTGCTGGCGAGTCGATGGCCCATACCAAGTACCGCTATTTCGCCCGCATCGCCCGCGCCATGGGTGACGAAGAAACCGCACGCACGTTTGAAGAGACCGCAGACCAAGAACTTCAACACGCGTTTGGCCATTTGGATTTGCTCTACCCCAAGGCCGACATGACGCCCGCCAAAGCCCTTCAAATCGCGATCGACGGCGAAACCTACGAATACACCGAGATGTACCCCCGCTTTCGCCAAGTCGCCGAAGCGGAAGGCAACGCCGCAGCGGTCGCTGAAATGAACGAGCAAATCGAAGAATCCAAAGTTCACGCCGCGCAATTCACCGCCACCTTGGCCAAAGCGCAAAAGCGGTTTGCCGCATTGGCCAAGGTCGAAGAGCGTCACGCCAACCATTACAAGGCACGCTTGGCACAAGCCTCGGCTTGACTTCGGCATTCGCGATACTCGGTTCAGTTTTTCAGCCCTTTCAGGAGTTTTCCATGAGCACCTCTTTCCATACCTATGTTTGCATCGTTTGTGGCTTTATCTATGACGAAGCGGTGGGCCGCCCCGAGGACCAGATCGCTGCGGGCACCCGCTGGGCCGATGTGCCTGCCGACTGGACCTGCCCAGACTGCGGCGTGGCCAAAGCCGATTTCGAAATGGTCGAGGTCTGACCATGGCCAACGCCCCCGTCGTGGTGTTGGGCAGCGGCTTGGCCGGCTGGACCAGCATCAAAGAGTTTCGCAAGCACGACAACCAAACACCCGTGGTGATGGTCACCGCTTCGTCGGGGGATGCCTATCCCAAGCCCGCGTTATCGACCGCGTTTGCGCAAGCCAAAACACCGGCGCAATTGATCAATGGTCAAGCAGCCGACTTGGCGGCAAGCTTGAATGTGAGCTGCCACGCCAACACGCGTGCGCTGTCGCTCAACCTGTCCACACAGCAATTGCACACCGACACACAAACATTGACCTACAGCCGTTTGGTGCTGGCGCAAGGGGCCGAGCCCATTCGCCTGGCGTTGTCTGGGGATGCCGCAGACAGCGTGTTGTCGGTGAACCAATGGGCCGATTACGCCTTGCTTCGCGAACGTTTGCAGCCGGGCGCACGGGTGTTGATCATGGGCGCGGGATTGATTGGCTGTGAATTTGCCAATGACTTGGCAGGCGCAGGTTTTCAAGTGCATTTGGTTGACCCGGCCGACCGTGCATTGGCGGCGTTGTTGCCCGAGCCAGCGAGTGCAGCATTGCAACAAGCCTTGGGCAACTTGGGCGTGGTCTGGCATTGGCACAACCGTGTGACCAGCGTGTCTCGCCAGGGTTCTGCATTGCAAGCGCAGCTGGCAAATGGTGAGACATTGCATGTTGACTTGGTGCTGAGCGCCGTCGGTCTGCGGCCTGACACGTCTTGGCTGGCCGATGCCGGCTTGGCCTGTGACCGTGGCGTGTTGGTCAATCCCTGTTTGCAGACCCGTGATGAACACGTGTATGGCTTGGGTGATGTGGCGCAATACGCCTCGGCTGGTCACCGCTTGCTGCCCTATGTCATGCCCATCATGACGGCGGCTCGTGCATTGGGCGCCACGCTCGCGGGCACACCAACCCCTGTCGTGTTTCCCGTGATGCCGGTGGCAGTGAAAACGCCTGCGTTTGCGTTGTTGTTGGCATTGCCAGCACCCGGCGTAAACGGTGCGTGGCAAGCCACCGATGAACATGTGTGGCAATTCATGGATGACCTCGGCGCTTGTCGTGGTTTTGTGCTGGGTGGCAAACAAACCGCACAACGCGCGAAAGCCATGCAATGGCTGGTTGCTTGAACACGTTGACCACGCTTCACACGCGCTGAATCAGCGCACCAGTTGTTCGTTGTATGCTCGGACAACTGTCTTGCAGCACCATGCCCTTGAAGATGTCCCTTGCCCGTTTCACATTTGTTGTCATTGCCGCTGGCATGCTGGTTGGCACCGCGATGGCTGAGACGACATGGTGGGGTGGGCGACCCGAATTGGGCATCGAGTACGAACACGAAAAGTCGTCCGACAACCAGAGCACCGGGAACGGCATCACCTTGATCCCCAGCCTGAGTTTCAAAACCGGGCCAATTCACCGCATTGACCTCTTGCTTGAAGGTGAACGCGACAAAGAAGTCAGCAGCGGTGTGACGAGTTTCAGCAACCTCTACAAAGTGGCCGTCAGGGTGCGCAAAAACGTGCCTTTGCAAGGCGACTTGGGCATGTATTTCCGTGGCTTGGTCGGACACGCCCAATCGGACTCCGAAAAATATTTTTACGGCTACAGCGACGCTGCGCTGCGTTATGAACACGGGTTTTTCGGCTTCATCATGGGCGTGCGGGTGCAACGCGCGCTTGACGGCACCCGGGGCCACGACCTGTACAAATTTCGCCTGGGTCCGAGCTTTGACATCGGCGAACACCACGAATTGGAGTTTCGCTGGGCGCGTTCTTGGGACGCCGACACCCGGGCCCATGAAAGCGATTCGTACATTGTTGAATACACCTACAAATTTTGACCCTGCATTGATTGAAAGACCTGCATGAGTGACACCAAAGTGGCCGCCAATGACCACACCAGTCCGCAAGCCCGCGCACAACTGCGCCGCGCCGCTTTGGAATACCACGAGTTCCCCACGCCCGGCAAAGTTGCCATCCAAGCCACCAAACAGTTGGTCAACCAACACGATTTGTCACTGGCGTATTCACCCGGTGTGGCCGCCCCTTGCGAAGAGATCGTCAAAGACCCGAACAACGCTTACAAATACACCAGCCGTGGCAACTTGGTCGCGGTGATCACCAACGGCACCGCGGTGCTTGGCTTGGGCGACATCGGTCCCCTGGCGGCCAAACCGGTGATGGAAGGCAAAGGGGTGTTGTTCAAAAAGTTTGCGGGCATCGATGTGTTCGACATCGAGATCAATGAAAAAGACCCCGACAAATTGGTCGACATCATTGCGTCGCTGGAACCCACTTTTGGTGGCATCAATTTGGAAGACATCAAAGCGCCCGATTGTTTTTATGTCGAGCGCCAATTGCGCCAGCGCATGAAAATCCCCGTGTTCCACGATGACCAACACGGCACGGCGATTGTGGTGGGCGCGGCGATCCTCAATGGCCTCAAAGTCGTTGGCAAAGACATCTCCCAAGTGAAGTTGGTGGCCTCGGGTGCGGGTGCTGCCGCATTGGCATGCTTGGGCATGTTGGTCAAGTTAGGCATGCCGCGAGAACACATTTGGGTCACCGATTTGGCGGGTGTGGTGTATGAAGGTCGCACGGAATTGATGGACGAAGACAAGGTCCAATTCGTGCAACAAACCGATGCGCGCACTTTGAGTGATGTGATCGGCGGGGCAGATGTGTTTTTGGGTTTGTCGGCAGGCGGCGTGCTCAAGCCCGACATGGTCAAGGCCATGGCCGCCAAGCCATTGATCTTTGCGCTGGCCAATCCCACGCCGGAAATCCTGCCCGAGGAGGTGTTGAAAGTGCGTCAAGACGCGGTCATGGCGACAGGACGCACCGATTACCCGAACCAGGTCAACAACGTTTTGTGTTTCCCTTATATTTTTCGCGGCGCACTCGATGCCGGCGCCTCGACCATCACCTCCGAAATGGAAGTGGCCGCGGTGCATGCGATTGCCGAGCTGGCACAAGCCGAACAAAGTGAAGTGGTGGCCGCGGCTTACGCGGGCGAGAACCTCGCCTTTGGACCGGAATACCTGATCCCCAAGCCCTTTGACCCGCGATTGATGATGAAAATCGCACCCGCGGTGGTACAAGCCGCGATTGCCAGCGGGGTGGCGCAACGCCCGATCGACGACATGGACGCCTACCGCGAAAAATTGCAATCGCTGGTGTACGCCTCTGGCGCGGCCATGAAACCGGTGTTCAGTGCGGCCAAGCGAGGGCTCAAAAAACGCATTTGTTTTGCCGAAGGGGAAGACGAGCGCGTGTTGCGTGCGGCCCAAATTGTGTTGGATGAGGGCCTGGCCAAACCGATCTTGATCGGCCGCCCCGCCGTCATCAGCCAGCGCATCGAACGGTTTGGACTGCGTTTGACCGAGGGCACGGATTACCAAGTGGTCAATGTGGAAAACGACCACCGTTACCGCGACTTCTGGCAAACCTACCACCAGATGACCGAGCGCAAGGGTGTGACCCAGCAACTGGCCAAGATCGACATGCGCCGGCGCCTGACCTTGATCGGTTGCATGATGGTCCACAAAGGCGAAGCCGATGGCTTGATTTGCGGCACCTGGTCCACCCCCGATTCGCATTTGCAGTATGTGGACCAAGTGATTGGCTTGCGCCCCGGCGTCAGCACCTATGCCTGCATGAACGCGTTGCTGTTGCCCGAGCGCCAATTGTTTTTGGTCGATACCCACATCAATTACGACCCCAGCGCCGAGCAATTGGCCGAAATCACCCTCATGGCGGCCGAAGAAATGAAACGCTTTGGCGTCGACCCCAAAGCCGCGCTGTTGTCGCATTCCAATTTCGGCAGCAGCAACCAACCCACGGCGCAGAAAATGCGCCGCACCTTGGCGCTGGTTCAGCAACGTGCCCCGTGGCTTGAAATTGACGGGGAAATGCACGGCGATGTGGCGATCGACAGCGTCGCCCGCCATGCCCTGATGCCCAACAGCAGCTTGCTGTCGAATGCCAATTTGTTGGTGTTTCCCAACCTCGATGCAGCCAACATCACCTATAACCTGCTGAAAACCGCGGCGGGTGGCAATATCGCCATCGGTCCGGTGCTGCTGGGCGCGGCCAAACAGGTGCAAATCCTGACCGCCAGCACCACCGTGCGCCGGATTGTGAACATGACAGCCATTGCCGTGGCCGACATCAACGCTGTACGATAAGGCTTTAATCGCAAGTGTGTATGCACTTACAACGGGTGCTTTTCCCTGTCACCGACACTGCTACCCCTGTCAATCCTTGCAAATTTGGCGGGTTTGAAAGATAATGCCCCATCGAGTTTTTCGGGTTAACCCGAGTTTGTAAACCGGTTGCAGTCTGACGGAAACGTTTTGTTGACAACTTATCCACAGTTGCATCGTTTTGCAAACTCGACATTTGCAGGAATACCATGGCGATGGACATGCCTCTTCGTACAGTCAAAACCAATATCGTGCAATCTATCCGCGCTTTTCGCGTGGCCGATTTGCAAAACGCGGCCGCTCAGTTGGGCTACCACTTTTTGTATGCCAACCTGGCCAACGCACAAAGCAAGCAAGACATTTTGGACATGACCGCTCAGCAGTTCACGTTCACACCGCAAGCTGGCAAAAATTTCGACGCTTTGTTCGACAGCATGAGCGATGCGTTGTACAAATCTGGCCAACAGCCCGGGTTCATTTTGGTGCTTGAGCACATTCCCGCGCACGCCAAGTTTGACAAAGAGGCCCGCGAGCAATTGCTCGACGTGTTCCGCGAAGCCGCCGAGTTCTGGGCCGAGCGCAAAGTGTCTTTCCGCTGTTTTTATTCTTTCTCGGTGGCCCGCGCCGCCGCCGCTGAACGCAGCGACAGTTTGGAAGCCTCGGCCATCGACCTGAGCGACGGCGAAAAAATGCCCACCGACAAACTGGTGGATGTGTCGCCACTGGCTTTGCGCATGAGCAGCCCGTTCAA